>DASTFG010000115.1:0-18782 GCA_035708785.1 Anaerolineales bacterium | reverse complement strand
CTCGAGCGCCAGCGAGATGGCCAGGTTGCGCGGCGTCTGCGGGCGCGGGCTGTCTTCCGCGTACCAGCCTTTCGAACGGACAAACTGGTGCATCTCCCCGGTGAGTTCTTTGATATCCATAACGGTACCTGCTTTCGGCTTCGCGAGAAGCGGGGTCCTTGCCAGGGAACAAAAAACGGCTCACCAGAGTCTGGGAGCCGTTCATGGCAGGCTGAACTGAACCTTATCCAGACCAGGCAGGTTTGGCCATGCGCGGGGACGGCAACGGGTTCAGTAACATGCGTCAATTATACACAAATCTTCTCAATTGAAAAGAACCCACGTTCTTTGGGAATTTCCGTATCAGATACCTCTTTCACGGGAAAGCTCGGAGAACCAGAACTCTCAGGTAAAATTGATATATGCCCCCCCTGTTGCAGTTCATCATCCGCAGACTGTTCTATGCTGTTCTCTCGCTCATGATCATCACGATGGTCCTGTATGCGGGGGTAATGCTCTCTCCGCCTGAGGCGCGCGCCCAGCTCTATTTCCCCAGGGGTAAAGGCGCCGAGCGGGCCACAGAAGGCTACTTAAGATCGATCATCCGGGACCACCACCTCGATAGGCCCTACCTGGTGCAGTATGGATACTGGGTGAAGTCCTTGATCGAGGGGGACTGGGGGTACAGCCCGACGCTTCGAGAGGATGTCCTGCCCGCTCTGTTGAGGCGTACGCCGGTTACGCTCGAGCTGGCTTTATACTCCCTGCTCGTTCTTGTGCCACTGGGACTTGCGAGCGGCCTGATTGCGGGCTGGAAGCCCCGAGAAGGTTTTGATAATACATTTCGCTCCATGGCCTTCTTCGGGACGACGATGCCGCCGTTTATCTTTTCATTCGTGCTGCTCTCCCTGTTTTATGTCAACCTGGACTGGTTTGCGCCGGGCCGGCTGAGCTTCGAGTACAGCCTGGAGATCAGCAAAGAGGCATTCCGTGCTCATACCGGGATGGTGACGATTGACAGCCTGCTCAACGGGCGCCTGGATATCCTTTGGGATGCCTTGAAACATCTGGTGATGCCCGTCTTGACCCTGTCCATGTATCATTGGGCCACCCTTGGGCGGATCACACGCACTACGATCATTGCCGAGCGAGACAAGGAACACATCCTGGCAGCCAAAGCCCGCGGCATCCCGGAGAGAAAGCTGATGTGGCGCTATGCGTTCCGGAGTGTGTTAGTTCCATCTCTGACAAGCGTGGCCCTTTCCGCGGCGGCCATGCTGACCGGGGTGCTGGTTGTGGAGGCCATTTTCGATCTGAAAGGCCTATCCGCGGTGATCGTCGGCTCTATGAATAGCGCTCCCGATGCACCGGCCGCCCTGGGCTTCTCGGTGTACAGCGTCCTGCTGGTCATCGGTTTGATGTTCCTTTTGGATATCGCCCAGGCAATCCTCGACCCTCGAGTCCGCGAAGAGGTCCTGAAGACATGAGGAGGTGGAGGCGCTTTTTTGCACACTGGGAGAACTGGCTCGGTCTGCTGCTCATCCTTGGGTTTTCCATCGGGGCCGTCGCGGCACCGGTCCTCTCACCTCCGGATGAGGCTGACCCCGGCCCATTCAAGCAGATCGGACGGGCCAGCGATTTTGTTCCACATCCACCCGGGGAGGAGGCGATCCTCGGAACCTTACCGGGCCAGTATGATGTCTTTCATACGCTTGTCTGGGGCATGCGGGATGCAATGCTGTTCGGACTTCTGGTTGCGCTGGGATCCTTCCTGATCGGCGTGTTTTTCGGTTCGGTGGCCGGCTATGCCGGCGGATTTGTAAATGGCCTGATGATGCGCGTCGCAGATGCCTTTCTCACCTTCCCGCCGATCGCGGGTGTGGTGTTCCTGCAACAGCTGGTCTTGAACTCGATCACAGCTCTGGGCGGCCTGTATTATTTCGATCCGATATTCTTTGGGAGAGTTCTTGCCCTGGGAGCGCCACCGACGCCTCTGGTTGCATTGCTCGCCAAGATCGACCCGTTGATGATCGTGCTGATTCTCTTCTCGTGGATGCCGTATGCCCGGCTGGTCAATTCGATCGTGTTGACTCTCAAGGGCGCAGATTACGTTCAGGCCGCGCGGGCTCTGGGCGGGAGCTCATCCTGGGTCGTCCGCCGCCATCTCATCCCCAATTCGATGGCGCCTGCCGTTGTCCTGGCAGCGCGCGATGTTGGCGGCGCGGTGATCCTTCAGGCGACGATCACGTTCATTGGACTCGGCGGCCTGTCTCCCTGGGGCATGCTGCTATCGATGGGGCGCAACTTTGTCCTTGGACCAGGCGGCAGTTTGCTGACGCATTGGTGGGTCTACCTGCCGGTTACGCTGGCCGTGATCCTGTTCGGACTTTCGTGGAATCTGATCGGAGATGGACTCAACGACGTTCTGGGTCCAGCCTCACGGGGCGGCTATGTCAGCCGGCAGTTCTGGAAGAGGAACACGAAGCAAGATGAGCAGGTCAGGTCTCGGGACGACCAGCTGCTAGACTCCTCTCCCGCCGGATAAAGTCGAAATGCGATGATGCATAATCAGGCTGCCTTGCTCGAGCGCTCTCTGCCGAGGGATCGATGGGAGCTGCTTCATCTTGTGGCCCGCCAGGCATCTATGCTGCGGCAGCCGCTTTACCTGGTTGGCGGGGTGGTGCGGGATCTCCTCCTGGGAGGCGCGGTCAAAGATTTCGACCTCGTCGTCGAAGGGGACGCGATCAAGCTGGCGCGCGCGCTGGTTTCGCGTTATGGCGGGAGGGTCACGGCGCACACAAAGTTCGGCACCGCCAAATGGGCACTGCCCGAGCACCTGAAGCCTGCTGCGCCGGCACATGCGGCCCTGGATCTCATCTCTGCCCGCTCTGAAATCTATAAACATCCCGCCGCGTTGCCTACTGTCAAACCCGGGAGCATCGAGGACGACATCCGCCGCCGCGATTTCACCATCAATGCACTTGCCATCCGGCTGGACGAGCCGCACTTCGGCGAATTGCGGGACGATCTGAATGGCATGAATGATCTACAGAAGCGCATCATCCGGGTGCTGTACCCGCGCTCGTTCCTCGACGATCCCACGCGCATGTATCGTGCCGTCCGCTATGAAAAACGGTATCAATTCAAGATGGCGGCGGACACGCTGGCTCTGATCCCCGCGGCGCGCGCATCGATCGTAAACCTCTCTGCGCAGCGGATTCGCCACGAGCTGGATCTGATGCTTGAAGAAAGGCAGGTCTCGTCCATGCTTGCGCGGCTGGAGGAGCTCGATCTTTTATCCATCATCCATCCCGCGCTTTCGGATTTTCAGCGATCGAAGCTTGCGGCTTTCAAAGAGGGGGAGCTGCCGGCGCACGATCGCAACCTGGTCTGGCTCTGGTGGCTGATGCATTTGCCGATGCACGAGATCGAATCGCTTAATAAGCGCCTGCATTTTAACGCCACGCTGCTCAAGGCGCTGCTGGCCGCTTCTGCCCTCTATGCTGGCCTCGATTCTTTTGCGGGCCTGAAGCCGAGCCAGACCGTCGAGCGGCTGGATGCTTATCCTTCCGCGGCTGTGGAAGCCGTGCACTTTGTAGTTCGAGACAAAAACAGAAAAAATGTCTTCTCGAAATATTTATCCGAATGGCGTCACATCAAGCCACAGACCACAGGGCATGACCTGAAGAAGCTGGGGGTCGAACCGGGACCACGATATACCGAGATTCTCCACCGCCTGCGCGCTGCCTGGCTGGATGGCGAGGTGAAGAGTGGGGAGGAGGAAGAAAACTTGTTGAAATCGATCCTATGAGCTTTTGCAAGGTTGCACCCTGCTATAATCAGTTGTAATGAAACTACCCGATCCCAAAACCATCCGTCTCAAAGCGCCCGATGAGCGACTGCCGTACCGGCTGCGCGAGCGTTTTATGTCCGGGCCCGAACTGGCGCTGTACCGCGTCCTGGTCGAACTGGTCGAGGACCGTTATGTGATCTGTCCCAAGGTGGGCTTGAACGATATCTTTTTCATTGTCAGGCCGAATGAGAATGTGCACTACTTCAATAAGATTTTTCGCAAGCATGTGGACTTTTTATTGTGCCATCCGAAGACCCTCAAGCCGGCTTTTGGGATCGAGCTGGTGAAGTCGCTCGCGAAGGATGACACACGCGAAAGAGACCAGTTCATGGAGGACCTCTTCCTGGGCGCGGGCCTGCCGCTCGTGCAGATCCCCTGGAGTGAGCGCTATAACATTGTGGATCTTGTAGATCGCTTCAAGCAGGCCCTTCTGAAATTAAAGGATACGGGATCGCTGCGCGCGAACGATCGAGCGGATTCCATTCCAATGTGCCCGGTCTGCGGCCGGATGATGGTCCTGCGGGTCCACCGGGTTGGGCCAGACGAGGGACAGGAGTATTACGGGTGTGTGGATAACCCGCACTGCCCGGGCGTGGTGGAGATAAAATGAAGAGTGGAGAGGAAACTCTCCACTTTCTTTTATAAGAATCTCGCTTTCAGACTTTCTGTGGGAACCATGCACACATCTCTTTTACCGAACCACTGATATCTATGCTGTGCGATCTGATTGTAAACCCAATCGCGAACAAATTTCGGGATGATGAATCCCGCTGAAGATAAAAGAGACCAGGGAAAGACAAGCTCCTGCCCGATTCCCAGCGCGGCAGTCGAGCCAAGATGGACCTTTCCGTTTTCGATGTAAACAACTGCCTGGTTATAATCGGGCGGCAGCCCACATGATTCGAGTAATTCCCTGCCTGCCTCCGACTGGATCGAGGCAAAATGAAAGGCCGGCTGCTTTTCGCGCTTGAGGATAAAGATCACCGATTCGTTGCAAAGATTGCAGACACCATCGAAGAGGATGATCTTGCGTTGTCGGATTTCTTTCTCATTCATAATCGGTACTTCAGGAAAGTTGAAAGAATACCCGGAATCAGGGTGCAGGCCCTTCGGTGCTCGCACCCCCGATTTCGGCTATGAATAATGCTTTTTTAGCTCGGAGGCATACTGCGCGCCGACTTTACCCCTGTTCGCTTCCAGCCAATCGCCCAGTCGAGTCCTGCCGAGCGGCGGCTCTTTAGAGACCAGCAATCCGGCCATCAGGCCGTCGACTTCTTCGGGGGTGAGGAGGACGTCGCTGACGAAAAGGCTCAGGAGCTGCGCGGCCAGAAGAGCCAGGCGCGGCGGTATAGGGATGAGCGGGCGTTTGGCGCCGATCTTTTCCCCAATCAGCTCCACCATTTCCTTGAACTTGAAGATATCCGGGCCGACCGCGTCGATGATGTAATTGTCTGTGCGATAGACGCCCTCGACGGCGAGTTCCGCGACATCGTCCACATAAACAGGCTGCAGCCGATACGATCCGTCGCCGGGCATGGCAAAGAAGGGGAATCGCCGGAGCAGGAAGGCGATGTTGTTGATCAGGATGTCTTCGGCGCCGAACAACACAGTGGGGCGCAGGATGGTGTAGCTCATCCCGGATTCGATCACCGTCTTTTCGTTGGCGGCCTTTCCCCAGAAGTACGGTAGATGCGATTCTGCAGACGGGTTGGTGATACTGATATGGACGACCCTTTTTACCTCCGCAGCTTTCGCGGCATTGATCAGCTTACGGGTGTTTTCGACCGCGCGGGGTTGGGTGTTTTCTCCTTTGTCGAAGCGGACCCAATAGGTATTGACCAGCACGTCCACGCCCTGCAGGCTGCGCGTCATGCTAGCCTCATCGAAATCCAGCGGATAGGTTTTGACCCTCCCGCCGAAGGGGTCGGGCCGGTCCGGGTGCCCGGTCAAGGTGATGACTTCTTCGTCGCATTTCAGCAGGCGTCGGGTGATATATTTTCCCGAATAACTGAATGCACCTGTAACAGCAATTTTCACTTTAGCTCCTCATTTACTTTTGCGCGCCGGGGTGCAACCAGCGCAAAGAGAGTAACAATCAGCCCGACGCCGACCAGGGCAAACAGAAAACCGGCCAGGTTTCCGCTGAGCTTGCCTGCAACTTCAAAGAACAGCTCTTCGGCATTCCGCGCCTCGGGCCTGTAGTTCAAGGCGATGATCAGCGGCAGGCCGATCAGCAGTATGTTCGAGAACGCCGTCCAGAACTGGGCGCGGTCTTCGGTGCCGCACAGATCGATAAGAATCTTGCGCAGGAACGGGCGCAGATATCTCACGATCAAGGCGGAGATCACCAATGTCAGGGCGGCTTCCGTTAGAAAGGAAAAGATGGTGTTCATGGGTTCTCCTTGCCCTGGCCGCCGGGACGGCGCTCAGAGCATAAGCCAGGTTGCGAAGACTATTTCAAAACGCTCAGGATTCTTTTAACGTTTGTGATTCCCAGGCGTTCCAATCGGATAATGGCACGGGTCAGGCTGTCGATGGCGTCGAAGAACTCCTGGAGAGCCTGGACCCGTTCGTAGACGAACTGCCATTCATCGTTCTCGACCCAGTTCTCTTCCAGCTTCTCCAGCGTTTCTCTAACCGAGCGGACCGCGCGGTCGAACTCTGTGTTCTGGCGCTCTTTCAGGATGGAGCGGATCGCGGCGTAGAAATCCGTCTCGGCTTCGTAATAATCCTTGCGGTCGCCGAGTCTGGAGGAGCGATGGACGAGTCCCATGCGCGCCAGGGCGCGGATCTCCGTGCTGACCGCGCCCTTGGTAAGACCTGTTTCCCGCACGATCTCGTCGAGGGAAAGCGCGGTGGGGGAGAGATAGAGCACGGCGAAGATCGCGCCCATCCCTTTGGGGAAGCCCCAGAAGCGGCTGATCTGGCTGAGTCCCTGCGTGAATTCTTTTTTGATTTTTTGAAGTGAGCGCGCCATATCTGTTTTGTTTTGAACGTTTAGTATTTACTAAACTAAGTATATGACTGCATGGCCGATTTGTCAAGGGATGAAGCAGGCCGGGCGTGCGATCCTTCAGGAATACTCTTTGGGGTGTTTTCTATGGCTCGATGTAAAACATCCGGAACAGTTGCTCCCCTGTTTTTCCAGCCGCGGCATCCCTGTATTGCTGGAGCGGGACGCGCACAATTAAAAATTCCTCTTCGTTCTTTGTGAATCTGAACTCTACGAATCCGGCCTGCGGGCCGACCAGCAGATCAGGAGGCATTGCCTCGACGACCGGCATAACCTGTGCCATCTGGTCCCCAAGTGACTCGAGATCCGCCAAATCGGCGGCGGGTAGAGCGACATGGAAATCCGTCTCCATGGCGAGGAAATCCGCACGCCCATCCGCATAGACACAATCTTCGCCGAAAGCCGTTGCCCGGGCAGTTGCTTCGGGATGGATGATCTTGATTTCCTCCTGCAGCCGGCTGCTTAGCTCGGGCAGTTCCTTATAAGCCCATTGATATCCACATGGTTCGTCAACCGCTGGCGGAGGGGAGATGCCGCTCGAGCACGCGCCCAGGAGGAGGGTCTAGAGCAGAAGCGCACCCAGCATCCTTTTCATTTCAACATATCCAGAGCTGCAGCGGCCATGAGCGCCGAGCCGCGCACCAGCGCGTCTTCATCGAAATCGAACTTGGGATGGTGATGACCATAATCGAGGTGCCGGGCCTTGTTATTCGAGCCAATGAAAAAATAACAGCCGGGAACCTTCTCCTGCATATAGGCCATGTCTTCCGCGCCCATCGTGAGATAACCGGCTGTCTCCAAGTGCGATTCGGCCAGGACGCGCCGCGCCGTTTCCTGTACCCGTGCTGCGATGCGCTCGTCGTTGACGAGGGCAGGGGTGACGCGCTTGGTAGTCAGCTGCACCTGGCAGCCCATGCTTTCACCGACGCCCCGCACAATCTGCTCGAACCTCTCGTGCACCCTTTGCCTGACGCTGCTATCAAAACTGCGTATCGTTCCTTCGAGCGTTACTTCCTGTGGGATGACGTTGAAGGCCGTCCCACCGTGAATCTGTGTGACGCTGACGACGGCCGTCTCGAGCGGCGCGACGTTGCGCGCCACAATGGTCTGCAGGGCGGCGACAATATTCGCAGCGGCAGCAACAGGATCGACTGTCGTATGCGGGGCCGCGCCGTGCCCGCCTTTCCCCGTGATCTTGACACTAAAGATATCGGCGCCTGCCATGACGGGACCTCGTGCGACACTGACCCAGCCGAGCGGCTGCTCATTCCAGAGATGGAGCGAGAGAGCCATATCCACCTTCGGCGAGTCGAGCACGCCGTCGCGCATCATCATTTGCGCCCCACCGACCTCCTCGCCGTTTGTGCCTTCCTCAGAGGGCTGGAAGCAAAACTTGATCGAGCCAGCGATTTGCTCACGGTGCTCGTTCAGCATTTTTGCGACCGTCAGGCCGATCGCGGTGTGACCGTCGTGCCCACAGGCATGCATGATGCCCTGGTTCTGTGAAGCGTATCCCGCGCCGGTCTCTTCGACGATGGGCAGGGCGTCCATGTCGAAGCGAAGGAGGAGAGTCGGTCCCGGTTTCGCGCCTTCGAGCAGGCCCACCACGCCGGTCTTGCCGACCCCCTTTGTGACTTCCATACCGAGGGACTCGAGTTCCTGGGCGACAATCCCCGCTGTGCGAATCTCCCGGAATCCCAGCTCGGGGTACATGTGAAAGTCGCGGCGCAGAGATTGAGTGTACTCAAACAGCGATCTGGCTTCAGAAATGAAATCGGTCATGTGTGACTCCTGAACAGAGCAGTGGAATTTCGGATACGGTAAACCATAAATTGTGGTGTGTCAATGCTTACCGATGCCGTTGCACTCTTTCAAGCATTCATTGGATCTACCCGGCTAAAACGAGTTTATACTAAGGTCATATGGCAGCGATTCAATCTATCCTCTGGCGCCGTTTGTTCTTGCCGGGTCATGAAGCGTGCCGACTATTCGCCCGGGATTCCCGCTGGCATTTGGAGGGAACTACCGTATTTTCCCATGACCAGCGACCCTGCCTGCTCGACTATCAAATCCTGTGCGATACCACCTGGCGAACGCTTTCCGCGCAGGTCGAAGGCTGGGTTGGCGATACCGTTATTGAGCTCCAGGTCAAGGCTGACGCGGCCGGACACTGGTGGCTGAATGAAGTCGAGCAACCAGATGTTTTGGGCTGTATCGATATCGACTTGAACTTCAGTCCCTCGACCAATCTCCTTCCTATCCGCCGCTTAAATCTGGCCGTCGGGGAGACGGCGGAGGTCAAAGCTGCGTGGCTGCGATTCCCGAGTTTTCAGCTCGAACCGCTTTCACAGAAATATCAGCGGCTAGATCAGAACACTTATCGCTGCGAAAGCGCCGGTGGTAGCTTTGTGGCGGAGCTCAAAGTTAATCGATCGGGTTTCATGGTTGATTATCCCGGCATCTGGCAGGCTGAGGCGACTTCCGAATGAACGTTGGGGAGCTCAATGCAATTGCGCAGCAGTATATTGAAGAACTTCAAACAGACTCGAACACTTTGGGCATTATTCTGTTCGGTTCCTGGGCGCGGGGAAACAACAGACCTGATAGCGATGTAGATTTGCTTGTTATCGTCCAGGATGGTTTCAAAAGGACTGTGGAATATCGAGCAGGGTGAGCCTTTGAGATTACGTACACGACCGAGCAGGGAGCCATCGAGTACTGGGAGTCCAATCCAAATGATGCCATCGAGCTGTGGAGAGTCGCGAAGATCTTGTTCGACCGGGATGGGACGGTTGCCAGGTTAAAGCGAGCCGGAGATAAGATCAGGGAGAAAGGCAAAAGTCCATTAAGCTCCGAGCAGTATGACCATCATAAATTCGATGTATACGACCAATTAAAGGCAATCGAGGATCTCGCGCAGAGTGATCCATCCACCGCCAGGCTGCTCCTGTCCCTCAAAGTCTTCCAGCTTACTGAGCTATTCTTTGATATACGACAAATCTGGACGCCCCCGCCGAAACAACGACTCGGGATCATCCACGATATAAACCAGGATTTATACGATCTGATCGTGAGATATTATGATCAGCAATCATTGATCGAACAGACCAATATCGTAAAATCCATCGTTGCTATTGTGTTTGATCGGTAGATGCTCGTTTGTCGAAGATCGCCCGCGCTGATGGCTTTAAGGTTCAGCGCTTCTGCAGAATGGGCCCCTGACGCAATTTCCGGAGCGCGTCATTGACTTCATTGAGGTCATCGAATCTGATTGCATGCTGCAAGCCATCAAACTCGCGTGCTTCCCAGAGCCGCTGCATGCGATATGCAAAGTACTCGTCAAATTCGCTGCCCAGGGCCTGGTAAGCATGCATTACCAGACTCACGAATTTTTCGCCCACGTGAAAGAGCGTCGCGAAATCCTGCGCGGGATCTCCAATCGAAAGGCGTTCCCAATCGATGACTCCAGTCAGTTTTTCCCTGCCGGCATCCACCAGCATGTTCTCGTACCATAGGTCGCCGTGTTGGGGAACCGGCTCGTACTGCCGCATCTTCTGATCGTCAAGAAAATCATCCCACCACTGTTTGACCACCCGGAATTCTCTGCGTACCAACTCATCTTTCAAAAAGGGAAGCACCTCCTGATGTTGGATCTCCCACTTTGATGCAGGCTCCACAGTTTTCTGGAAAGCAAGAACATCAGGGGATATATGCTGAAGTGCAAATAAGAATTTCGCGGTATCGCCGGCCAACAAACTCAAATTTATGCTGTTTATTTCATTGGGATGCAGAGGCAAGCCAGGTATCTTCTGATAACCAATTGCTCCGAAAGGAAAATATGGAGAGCTATTGACATACCACTTAGGGTCGGGAACAACTAAAGGAAGGTGAGGTGCAATCCTTGGCAGACAGCTTATTTCGTTCTCAAATCCTGCTTGCGCGGCTGAATTTTTGCCGATGCGAAAAATAAGCGTTCCTCCCGCTTCGAGGACAGTACTGTTAAAACCTGCGCCTATTACGACCAGCGGCGAAGGAATATCGAGTGTAGGAAATATCGCCCGTAGTTCAACGTCGAGACGGTCCAGGTTGATTTCGATCATCTGGATATCAGCAACCCTCTAGTGGAGATCGAAAAGATGAGAATGGCCCATTAGCCTGGTCCCCCATGTCCCGGGAAAACCCTGGTAATTTTGTACCGGTAGATTTTGTCCCAGCTTTCTTGTGTGATTCGATCCTCTTCAGGTACCATGAAGCGCGGAGGCAGATCTCCGGTGAAGGCAAAGCCTTCGTCAAGGATAAGGGTTACACTGTCATCGCTATGGCCGGGGGTATGGATGACCTCCCCACCCAGCCCAATACCAGCGAGAAACTCACGGCTTTCCTCCCCATTCAAGATCGTGTTATCGTTTGGTTCAATCTCGATGTACGGGTAACTCTTCCCTTTGAAAAATTCCGTCAATTGAGCAATGAAGTTAACTTGAGGTTCTAACAACAGGAGCTTGATCCCCTGGTTTTTGAGTTCCTGTGCCAGCCCCGCATGGTCTGGATGCAAATGGCTCACCAAAAGATATTTGATCTCGTTGAGCGAAATGCCTTTTCGCTTGAGGGTCGCAGAAAATTTCGGCAATGTGCCGGGCCAGCCGCAGTCGATCAGGAGCTTCCCACCTTGGAAGTCGATCACGTAATAGTTCGTTGAGTCATAGCCGACGTTGACAATATTCATATCAAGCGACTGTCTCGAAGACGCCGCCGACGCCCTGCGCGGCGGCGGGACTGCGGTTTATCAAGCGGCTATCACTTCGACCTCGGTCAGCCATTTGACCCAGTGCCAGCCGCGGCGTGACGGGACAACGGCGCGCAGGGGATAGCCGTGCCAGTGATCGAGGATCTGTCCGCCGGACTGAGTGGCCAGCAATATCTCGGAAGCCTCCGCCGGCGTGAAGTGCGCGGTATAACCCGAAACATCTCGCAATGCGATCGTGAATTTTTCCTGCTGAATCCCGGCCTGAGCCAGCAGATCGGCCAGACGAATCCCTCGCCACACCTGGGTGGTGTACCAGCCGCCGGTGCAGTCCAGAATAACGGTCATCTCGGATACGGACAGAGCCAGCGCGTCCGCGTAATTTAAGGTAAAGGGTGATTCGACAGCACCTTTGACGCTCAGTTTCCAGGTCTCGGGGGTCAGCCTGATCTTGCCCTGGTCTGCGCCGCTGGTGACAGGATAGTCCAGCCCGGTGAAAGAACCTTTCTCACGCGAACCGGTGAACCGACGCGGGGAGTCGTCGTGTTGGAGGGCCCTGGAGAGGGCCTCTGCTGCGCCCCAACTTGTCACGGACGCGAGGCCCAGGCCGATCAGTTTGAGCGCCTGCCGCCGCCCGGCGAAATCCGTCTGCTTGGGACGAGGCCAGCGCCGCCAGACGTGGATGATAAAGAGTGGGGCCAAACCAAGTGCGATGCCCCAGTGCCAGCCAATACCGCTGTAAGCATAGGGTCCGATCCAGACATAATATTCCCCGAGATTCCATGCCCACTTGACTCCCAGGATCAGGACGACCAGCGTGGCCGCCGCCAAAAGGAGGGAGACCACGATCATCACATTGCGGTCGAAGCGGAGGTCCAGCCGGAGGCGCAGGGAGCGCAGGGAGATAATCGTTTTCCATGGAATGAGGAGGATGAGCGCCCAGCCGGCCGCGCGGTGAACTTCGTACAAGAAAGCTGGAAAAGGCCAGACCAAACCATAAAGGCCGGTAACGCCGAGGATGCAGAATAAAATGAGGATGAGTGTGTTGATGAAACGCAGGCTTGCACCGTTCATCAAATTTACCTTCCGATCTACCGATAAGTCTTATCTGTATACGATTCTCTTGAACTTTTCTTCATAGCGAGGATTTTCGTCTGTGCTGTCTTTGGTGTGGCGGGATAACATACGCTCTTTGAACTTCTCTGCATCACCGATCTGCGTTTTGTGGCTCAACAAAGCCTCCAGCTTCGTATTCCAGGTGTCGGTGACATCGATAACCGTATCCGGCTGATTGGTCAGCGAGCACCATATTTCCTTCGGCATGTGAGGCTCATAACCTTCTGCGATCAGCTCGGGGAAATATTCCTTATTGCCTGCTGCAGGAAAGACCGCATCCAGGACGACTTGTCCTGCGGCGCGGTGATCGGGGTGATTGATCCCATAAGCGGCGAATATGTTTTGCGGGTCGCAGGTGACCAGGACGTCCGGCTTGAATTTGCGGATAACACGTGTTACTTCACGGCGCAGACGCAGATCAGGGACGAGATAACCATCGGGATTGTTCATGAAATGGACGGTTTCGACGCCGATGATCTTTGCGGCGGCGTGCTGTTCTTCATGGCGGAGGGCGCACAGCGCGTCAGGCGTCATATCGGGAACGGTCGAGTCGTTGAAGCCCTTGTCGCCGCAGGTCAGCAGCTGGTAGGTGATGTGGTGCCCCGCGCGTGCCCACTTTGCCAGGGTCCCGCCACAGAAGAATTCGGGATCGTCGGGATGCGCCAGGATGACGAGGATGTTTTTCGGGGAGTCCCAGGGATCAGGTTCCATGTGTCCGTGACCGGCTGCCCGCGAACCGGAGGCGCGGGTCTGAGTAGAGAATATAGATAGAATGTAATGTGCACGACTTTTACCGCGAGGTCTTGCCAAGACCTGCGCTTCGACCGCCTCGACGCCTCACGGCGCTCGCTCAGCACGATAAGAAGTGAGAGAGCTAATTTGACTTGCTTTTACGCGCTTTGCCGCAGGTACACCCGCCGCCGGTGTGACGGTCGCAGGGTGCCTGAGATTTGCGCCGCAGGGCCTCGAGCTCATCCCAGGGTTGGAGCGCTTCGCGGTCGAACGTCTCCGTGAAGCGCTTGCCATCTTCTGCTTCGAGCAAAACGGTCACCTTGTTGCTCATCGGAATGATGTCAACGACTTTGCCTTCACCTTTCGGCGTAAGGACGCGCTTATTGCGCTTGGGGAGCTGTTTGCGAGCCTCGACGTATTGCTCGTACTCATAGATCAGGCAGCAGCGCAGGCGCCCGCACATGCCCGTGATCTCATTCGGCGTTAGCGAAATGCCCTGTTCCTTCGCCATCTTGATCGAGATGGGGGAGAACTCGGTCAGAAACATCGAGCAGCAGCGGGTCTCCAGGCCGCAGGCGCCCATCCCGCCGATAATCTTTGCCACGTCACGCGGACCGATCTGCCGCATTTCGATGTGCGTGTTCGGATAGAGATCGTGCATGTCCTTTTTGAGGGACTTTAGATCTACCTTCTCATCGCTCTCGGTGCTGAACAGGAAGGCGAGCCGCGAGCCGTCGTAGTTGTACTCCGCGGCGACGATCTTGATTGCGGTCAGGCCGAGCTCGGCTGCGCGGGCCCGGCAGTTGATCATGGCTTCGGTCTGTTTGGACTGCCAGGACTGCAGCAGGAGCAGGTCGCGCGGGGTGGCGCGGCGCTCCACGGACCTCCAGCCGCCGTCCGGCCTCTCAGCCGGGTCCTTCACAAGCTGGACCACCTGGCCCAGATGCCTGCCGCGGGAGGTGTCCACGATCACGTGCTCGCCGATGCCCACGTCGGGGACGGCGGATGTGTCGAAATGGTATATTTTTCCTATTTTGGTAAAGCGTACACCGACAATGTTTGGTTGCATGGCCCAAATTATACCAGCCCCTCCTGTGCCTGCCCAAATCAGCGGGCGCTTGCGGCCTCGGAAATCGACGACTTGACATGAATGTTATAATCAATTTGTAGAAATTAGAGACTTTAGGTGAGAATATGGCTGGGCTGGAACGGAGACGTAGCGGCCCTGAGCGCACAGGGCGTACCGGTACAGTCTGTAATTCCAAGAAAGGTTTCACAAATCTGAGAGGATGATTGGGCGATTGCCTCGGACCCGCCGCATCCTGATCTCGCACACGCTTTCCTCAATTATGTTCTGCGCCACGAAATTGCCGCGCAGGAGGCGCGCTACACGCGTGATGCGACAGGCAACCACTCCGCCCTGGCTTTACTCGACGAAGAGATGCGAAGTGATCCTTCTGTCTATCCTCCTCCCGAGCTGCTCATGGAACTGGAACCGGGCCTGCCGATCGACGCCGAGAGACAAGCCAGACGAGAAGAACTATGGAAGGAGATCAGAAGCTAACAATGTCCAATCTTGCCGCGAGATCCATCGGGTTATTTATCCTGGCTGTATTCTTCCTCATGCTTTTGACACTTTTCGAAGGTTTGCTTTCCGGTATGTCTCTGACGGCCGAAAAGGTGATGAGCGTATCCCTGCTGGTTCTGCCGGGGGCGGCCGGCGCTGGATTCGGCGTCTTGAGCCTGGTCCGCAGAGAGCCCAAACCCTGGCTGGCAATTCTCGGCATTCTGCTCAATGCCTCGTTCGCGTTATTCCATGTATTCCTGATCTCATTTGCAGGATAAATCTGCTCGGAAATTCTCGGGCGAGACTATTTCTCTCCCAGCGCGGCATGTGCCCGCTGCGCGATCTCACTCGATTCATCAAGATCGATGACTTTGCGATAAGCCTTCTGTGCCGCACGCACGTCATTGTTCATCTGCAGCGCCCGGCCATAATCAAACCACAGGGCAGGATCGTCGGCTTTAATTTCCACTGCATGGCGCAGATGCTCCAGCGCCTCAGCGTGATGCCCGAGTTGCAGCAGACCTGCTCCCAGATTCTGTCTTGCCCATACATTGTCCGGCCCCTGGGTTAGAGCATGCTGCAGTTCATAGATCCCGTCCTGGGTTTGGTTCGCACGAAGCAAGGCCACGCCCAGTGCCACAAGCCCGTTCGTATGCTGCGGCTCATATTCGATCAATCTGCGCAGCACTTCGATTGCGCGATGCCATTCACCCTGATCGCTGTAAGCCATGCCCAGATTGAACAAGGCCGTCGTGTCGGCAGGATCATCGCTCAGGAAGAGCTCGAGCAATAAAATGCCGTCGGCATGATTTCCTGTGCGCATCATATCTGCAATTTGTTGATGCGGATCGGTATCGGTATTGGGTCTCCATATGATGTCCACCTCATCTTCCCTGAGATCAAATTTCTCAATTTCTCCATCCAGGGACTCTAGCGCTCGGCGGATCTGCTCTGCGTCTCCCTTTGCTCGAAAATGATATTCACGGTTCATCGGGGGCTCCTTTTTGTGTAGAGGATGCTTTTTAAATTTAACGATTTAACCGGGATTCCGTGCGATGTTAACAGCCGCTACTTTCCCAGGAGCCCGCTCTTATCTGCTGGAGTCACTAGCCCGTGATTAGATGATCAGGAAGGTGATCCGTGCGGTTCAGATACGCGATGGAGATATCATCCCCGCGCACATCCAGCCGGCTGATGGAGCAGTTGTTCAATACGAACCAGTGTTTCATCCCCTGCGCTGCCTGTCGCCAGGACATATTCAGAATGGCGCACATCAGGTGGACGAAAAAGCCACCATGGCTGACCAAGGCGACTCGGTGTTCCGGCCGCCCTTCCTGATCAGCGTGGCGGGACAGCATCTCCACCCAGATGCGGGCCGCGCGTTCCTGGGCCTCTTCCTCTGTTTCGAACGGACGGTTCCACCAGCCCTGTCCGTCAAGAGACTCAGGCAGAGCCAGTTCCGGAAAATTCGCTACGAAATACGAACGCGATTGGCCCGGCAAGCCCACCAGCTTGCTTTCACGATCGCGGCCGTAGATACCGCCGCTTTCATGGATCTCGATCCAGGCCGCAAAGGGGAGGCGCAGTCTGCGCGCGGTCGGCGCAGCGGTCTGGACGGCGCGCTCCATCAGGCTGGTATAGATGTGGGTCAGCCCGAAGCCGCGCCGGTTCTGAATATTCCAGATTTTTTCGTCGGCGACCGGTTGCGTTTTTTCCAGATAGTCTGCCAGACGGCGGGCCTGTTCAAGGCCGATCTCTGTCAGGGCGGGGTCGGGACTTTCCTGGTAGTTCGGGTCGCCCCAATGGGCGTTGTTCTGTGATTGTCCGTGACGGATGAAGTAGAGTTCCATAAACGATGCGTTTACCTCCTGTTGAAGTGTACGGGCCATTATAGTATCACATCAGTTGTTATCTTTGGAGGCTGTTCTTCCCTGAAGGAAACACGTGGGATTAGTGGAGCGGGTCCTTGTTCAACGTTACCGTCCTTTGCCGCTCAACTGCTTTGTAAGGAGAAATGGATCGAGGGCGAGGAGACAAGCCTCACCCTTTCCCAAAGATCGAATCCGTGGACCTCCAGAGGGCCACCAAACGAATCCGCGAAGTCGAAAAACAGGAGCAGGTTGAAATTTGCTGGCACGCAGTTAGGATCGCGATAAAAGTAAATCACAGCCCATTCGCCATCAGAGAAAATATAGGGGGGCGAGTCTTGGAACCGCGCGTAGAACGGGGGTCCCGGGTTGTCCTCAGAGGGGAAAGTCGTCCGAACCGGGCCGCCATCTGCAGCGGCAGCCTGGGGCCAAGCAATCGCGGCAGCCAGTGTCAGCACCAGTGTAATGCCGACAAACCAGTTAATTCGTTTCATGTGATCCTCCTTTATACAAGCACACGAGTAATCGGATGAGGTGTTTTGCTTATTTTGCCGTCAATTTCAGCACAGCATGCCTGGGAGGGCCCTAGAGGGGGGAAAGGGAGGGTTTCCTTTCTTATGAGCCCGTAATTGCTTTACCGAACTGAAATACGGGTCGCGTTGTCCGCCTCTCACGGCGTTCCACTGTAGGGCGAATGGCGACCATTCTCCGGCTGCCGCGGTACCTCCAGCTGGCCTGTCAAGAACTGTGCCATCGCCGCCGATTGTGATCAAGGGGTGGAGGGTCCAGCGGCGGGATGAACCCCGCCACTGGACCCTGGATACCGGGAGGAGGAGGTTTTCCCGGGTATCCCAGTGTGATAGCCTGCTGGCCCGGCCTGACCAGGGCTAGGGAAGCTCCCTGAACTCGGGGTGGCGCAGGAAGTAATCAGATGTGTCGACTTCATCTGTTCCACGGATCTGCTCGCGGTGACGCTCGTAGTAGTCGGGGAAGGTGTCCCAGCCTGTCACCGGGATGCCGACTTTCCCTTCCGGATCGATCCCGGCCAGTTCGGGATGGCGCTGGTGGAAGTCGCTGGGTCCTTCGCCGCTGATCACGGGGTCACTGGAGACCGGCCTCAAAGCGGTAATGGCAACCAATAGAAGTGAGAGCGCTGCTATCAAGAGGAGAAAACGATAGTTGGACATTTTGTTTTCCTTTCTTTGATCGGGCTGAATGGGTTTGTTCCCGATCTGCGTTTAGGTTAGCATGACCCATGCCGTGCAGGAAGACGGGGAAAAGGAGAGGGCTTTTGGAATAGGGGGAGGGAAAAGGAGGGCTTTCTGCCTGCGGGGGAAAAATTGGTATATACTATTAAAAGCGTGTTCCTGTCGATTCGAGAGTGGGGCGGTATGTTTCCGGCTCCTCTCCTGATCTCGACCTATCTTTACAGGTGTTATGGAAAATCTGGCCGGAAAGACAATTAAAGGATACGAATTACTTGAGAGAATTGGCACAGGGGGCTTTGGCGCTGTCTATCGCGCGTACCAATCCACGATGGGCCGGGAAGTTGCTGTCAAGATCATCCTGCCCGGCTATGCCAACCAGCCCGACTTTATCCGTCGATTCGAAGCAGAAGCCCGGCTCGTCGCCCGGCTCGAGCATTTGCATATCGTGCCGCTCTATGACTATTGGCGCAGCCCCGAGGGCGCATACTTGGTCATGCGCTGGTTGCGCGGTGGGAGCCTTAAAGACGCGCTCCAGGAGGGACCGTTCGGCCTGGATGCTGCCGCGCTGCTGCTTGACCAGATGGCGTCCGGGCTGGCGACCGCTCACGCCAACGGTATCGTGCACCGCGATTTAAAACCGTCGAATGTTCTGTTGGATGAAGAAGGGAATGCCTATCTGGCTGATTTCGGAATCGCCAAAGATCT
>DASTFG010000114.1:0-7707 GCA_035708785.1 Anaerolineales bacterium | reverse complement strand
AACCGCCCGCTGCGGATGACCATGCTCTTCCCGGCCCGCCCGAAGAAGGTCAGCAGGCCGGCGCACAGCTCGGCGTAATCGCCCAGGGTGATGCTGCCACTGATCCTGAGCAGTTCAGGCGAGTAGTTGTCGATGAAGCGCTCCAGACCGTGTTCCCGCAGGAGAACGTGCAGCCCCTGCTTGCCGACTACTTCCTCGGCCGCGAGCAAAGCCCAGCGCATATAGGCATCCACCAGGTAAAGGCTGGCAACCGGGTCCTTCGGGGTTTTCTCTTTGATCTCCATGCGCGTCCTCCGTGGGCGGTGATGTGTGGATTATATAACGCTCTCACGGTCCTCCCATATTGACCGTCCAATAGCCTCCATAGGCGCTGAATTTCGAAAAGACATAGCCCACGCCGATCTCGGTTACGCGTGAGTTGATCACGGCGCTCCACTGGTCCTTTTCAATGCGCCATTGATTCATGGCGTCCTGTGGGAGCCCGATGGCGATAAGCTCCAGATAATAGGGGTTGGTGTAACCCGCGCGGGCTAACCGGTCGCCGGTCCACGATCCATCCGAACCGCTGTGGCGCATGAAGTTATTGCAAGCCATGTCGAGGCTATGTGCGCGCGCCGCCTCGGTCAACTGTGCATTGACGGTGAGCGCGGGACGGCCCACATCCGCGCGGGCCTGGTTGATCAGGTCGATCAGCGTCTGCACGTATTCCGGGTTTTCGGTGTAGGTGCAGTTGCCGGTGACTTGCTCGGCGGCTGTCCCCTCTTCCCCGACGACGATCTTCACCCAGAAGGTCGGCTCGATTCCCAGCGGGATGGATTTGCCCTCCGCGTCCCGTAGTTCGAAGTTGCCAGTATACGCGCCATCCTTCGCCGGCGCGACGAGATCGATCGAAACGTCCACCGTGGAATTTGATCCGGTCTCAGGGACAGGGGCCGAGTCGGGCGCCTCCATGTTGTCGCCGGAGATGAACGCAATGGTGTAACCCGTCCAGGTGCAGGTGCCCGTGTTTTGAAGCTTCCAGGTCTTGGTGAATTTCTCGCCGGCCTCCAGGCGCGTGTGATCGGGGTAGGTCACATCTTCGACGAAGACCGCGCTATCCCGGCAGGATGGCGTCGGGCTAGGCGTTAATGGGTCGGACGTTGGCGAAGCAGTCGGCGGGATCTGCGTCGGCAAAGTCAAGCCCGGCCTGGTTGGCGGCAGAGTCGATGTGACGAAAACGACTGGAGCGCTTGTGGTTGTCTCCGCCGGAACGGTGACACACGCGGCCAATAACAAAAAGATAGACAGGAGGATGATTATCTTTTTAGCCATACGCGAGGATGAGTTTTTAGGGGCCTTGTGCCTATTCCAAAAATTTATCGTATTCGGCATGCGTCCCGATCCAAAACCACAACATGCCTTCTTCGATTTCGACCCCTAAAGCACGATATTTCATTCCCACTCGAACGGACCAGTAGTTTCTAACTTTTTTCAAGACTTCTTGGCTTTGCCTGCACGATATTCATCTTTAGCCTTGTCAGCGATCTTATCTAATTTTCCCGATTTTACATCGCTCTCAAACTGATCATCCCAGACTCGCGCGTCGAATTCTTCGGGGGATAATTCAGTAATTGCCTGTTCAATTTCAGAGACCACCATAGCTTACTCCTTATATTGGTTCAGAAGTATAGCACACTCTACGGGCTCGCAAAAACCACGGTGTAGTAGCTTTGGTGCGCCGTACCCGCGAGGTATGCATAGCCCACGCCCATCTCAATGACATTCGGATTCAGGATCTCATTGCGGTGGATCTGATCGTTCATCCACCAGTCGAACGCGGTCTGCGGATACCCGCTGCCGTAGATGATCTCCGAAGACCGGGAGGCGAAATATCCGGCGGCGGCAACTCGCTCAGAAGGCGTCGAACCATCCGAGCCGTTGTGGCCGATGTAGCCGTGGCAGGCCATGTCGATGCTGTGTCCCTGCGCTGCGGAAGCCAATTGAGCGTTCATCCCGAGCGCGGGCAGCCCGTTCTGGGCGCGGGCGCTGTTGATCAGGTTCGCAATCTCGTTGAGGTACGCGGAGCTAGTGGTGTAATTGCAGCTCGCGGGACCGGTCACGTTCACCGCGGGCGTTCCGCTAACGGGTGTGAACGGCAGCGTAGAAACAGGCGCGGGCGCGGCGTTGCCGATCAGGATCTTGACCCAGAACGTGCTTTCTGCCCCAATCGGGAGCGTTTCCCGGTTGGCGTTCTTCAATTCATAAAATCCTGTATACGATCCGTCAATGGATGGGGCCGTCAGCTCGACGGAAACATCCACAGTTTGGCCAGGCTCCGTTTGCGGCACGGGCGCGGAGTCGGGTGATTCCATCCGGTCACCCGCGACGAAGGCGATAGTGTAGCCGCTCCAGCTGCACTTGCCGGTATTCATGAAGCGCCAGGTCTTGGTGAACTTCTGCCCGTAGGACATTTGCGTGTTATCGGGCACGGTCACATCCTGGATCATCACCGCGCTGTCCTGGCACGACCCGGCCGAGGATTCTGATGCCGTCCCCGTTCCAACGGGAGTGCCCGGGGTGGTCGTGGTCGACGCGTCGGGTAGGGAGGCGGTGGAAGTCGCCGGGGTATTTGCAGACCGGGAGAGTCCGGGTCTTGTCGGCGGCAGGGTGGAGGTCACGAAAGCAACCGGCGCCGAAGTTGCTGCCTCCGGCGCAACCGTAATGCAGGAACCAAGGCTCAGTCCTGCCAGCAGGATGAGGATCCAGGTTTTCTTCATAACGGGCGGATTGTACTTTGAATCGCTGAAGTCAGGATTAATTGCTATAGAATTCGGATTCAGCCCCACCGCCGCACCGCTTCGCATGGGGTGCTGCGCGATGAAGAGTTTGTTTCAGGACAGATGATCCACGTGAGTCTGCACGATCCTGGAGAACAGCAGATTCACGGTGTAGGCGAGCCGCTCGGCGTAACCGAAATCCCCGTGGAGGTGAGGGTCGGGGTCAGGGTGATTGTGTCGATCACGTCGATGATCACCCACAGGCGGGAGTCATCGTCCACAGCCATGATCAGGCCGGCGGGGTTCTTGATAACAAAGTTTCCTCGATACGTTCCGACTGTGTTGGGCGCCCGCAAATCCACCGAGATTTCAATGAACTCGCCCGGCCCGGTGATGTCCAAGGGCACAGAAGGTGGCGCGCTCATTCGTTCGTCGGAATAATAGGTTAGTGTGTAATCGGGCCCCCAGGTACACGTACCAAGATTGCCGACACGCCAGGTCTTCGTAAACATGGCGCCCGCAGGGATCTCTGTGTTATCCGGGATGGTCACATCCGCGACAAAGGTTGCGTGGTTGGTGCAGTCGGGAGGATTGGTCGGTCTGGGCGTTTCAGGGGTGGAGGTCTCCGTAGGGGGAGTTGCCGGTGCCGTGGCTGTCTCTGTGTCAGGGACGGTTGGGGAAGCCTCTGGGGATGGAGTCGCCGCCTGCGTTTCGGTGGGTGCTGGTGTGGCGGTTTCCACAGACGCCTGACCGCTGCAGGCAGCAAGTATGACGGCCATCAGCGCAGTGATAATGAATAGTTTCCGGGACATGTTCAACCTCCGTTGCTCACGAACGAGACTTCAATGTACGGATGTACCTGTGGTCGATCTGTTCTTAACTCAAAACATCATCATCTGTGTCTTTGACTTTTCAAGCGGATCACGGACGATCTGCTCTTCGAAGGATTCGCGCGTCAACACCGGGACATCGGCTAGCGCGCGCAGCAGGCGATACTTCACGATCTGGTAATTCTTGATGCGCCGCGCCAGCGCGGGGTCGCGCTGCGCCTTGTAGGCGGCCAGCGTGGCACGCCCGCCAGGGATGACGATGACCGTTTGTCCAGGCGGATACGGCGTCTCGGCGATCGCCCGTCCGATCAGCGCGGAGGCAAGGATATAAAAGGCGCGCTCTACCTTGCCGTTCTCCTCCCATAGCTGGATTCTATCCTGGCTGCGCGTGGAATAGCCCAGGCGTCTGCCGATGGCTTCGATCATGGCAGCAATCTTGTTCAGCTCGCTGCGGCGCGCGGAAGCAAGATCTTCCGCGCGCAGTTTCCAGGCTGCGCCAGCCCTTTCCGCATATGAGTAGAGGACCGAGTAGATCATCGCCTTGGATGGTGTCAGCAAGCCCGGGAAACGCGGGTAGAGGTCATTTTCGACTTCTAAAAAGATGCTGTTCGGGTTCTTCTGCAGGAAGGTGACAACGGAGACTTCCACGCGGTCAGCAAGCGAATCGCCTTGAGAAGAGCCGCCGTTCGCCCGTATCTCAGTCCAAGGATCAGCATGACCGGCGTTCAACCCCCACAAACCTGTATCCACATTCTCGCCTGTCGAGTAGTGCACAAAGTACTGATCTTTTTCCAAAGCGGTCTGGATCAGTGACTGCGTGGCGCGGATTGCATCGTCGAAATCCTGGTTTACGTGCTTAAGGGCACGTGCTTCGCTGAGGGCAATCAAGCCTGCCGCATGGGCGTGCAAATAACTGGCCGGCTCGCCGCGTTCTATGAGATGTGCATGAATGGCCTCCCGCACCCTATTCACGTCCGGCTCATTTGATTCGCGTTTCAGGGGTTCCCCGCGCTTCCACAAAATTTGTACCGGGTCATGTCCGGTCCGCAGCGCCAGGCTTTGCAGATCGAAGCCGGCTGCGCTCGCAGCGGTCAGTGCAGACGTCAGAAAAGGCGGCTCAGGCTCGGACAACAAACAAAACAACGGTGTGCCCAAGGAGAGGATCTCAAAGAGGTGGGAGAAGGCCGCGTTCAACGCGGTCGCGTTCCAGGCCCAGTCATAACGCCGCCGCCGCAAAGCGAGCTTGTAAGGCTCCACCGCCTCTCGTCCCCATAACCAGCCGGCCCATAATGCGGACAGTGTCCAGAAGGCCTGATTCGGACGCGGCAGCGAACCAATCACCGCCGCGATGGGAATCTCCTTTTTGACTTCCTGCGCGAGTTCTTTGAGGCGGCCTTCGTAGATGCATATACCCCCGCTGGCGGGAATCTTTCCGGGCCACGCTTCGAACGGTACCCCTGAGGCTGTTTCCATCCATAAGTTCACTCCACGCTCGAGCTGCATCCAGATGTTTTGCTCGCGGAACTGGCCAGGGATGTTCAACTGTTTCGGGCGCCGCCTCTCGGAAGGGTGATCCCACAGGGTGTTCCCCGCGTCACATGCGACCAGGAGCAGCCCGCTCAGGGCGCGGCGGCGTTCAGGCAGAAGGTTTAGACTATCGAGGCGGTTGATGATCGTGGTCAGGGCGTACAACGGGCGCGGTAGATAATGTGCGATGGCTTCCTCCGCATAGACACGATCCTCGTCGTCCAGTGCCGCGACCCGCTCGAAGGCGCGCGAGCGGTGCAGGCCATCGGTCGCGGCGATGCTCCTGGCGCGTTCACTATCCTGAGTTGTTGCCCCGCGTTCGCCTGAATCCTCGCACTGCGGGCATGTATAGATGCGCGCATAAGGCGCCTCTTCGCCTCTCCGCCAGAGGAAGGATTCTGCGTGCACCTCTCCTCCGCATTTTTCACAGGTCGTGAGATACAGCGAGCGCAGATGCTCGCCCAGCTTTTCCTCCCCTTTCTTGGCGACGGATAGATCGGCGAGCGCGGCCTTGAGATCGGCTTCCGAGGGTGGGTAGGAGGCCATTTCGAGCAGGAAGCGCGTGACGGGATTGTTGACGGTCACAAGCACACGATAGCCGGCCCGCGCTGCCTCCAGGACTAGACGCGGGGAGAATCCGAATGGGTCCAGGAGCCAGCTCCCGGCCCGGACACGAAGCGAAAGCCAGTCGGCAATGACGCCCTCCTCCAAAGGAGGCATAAACCGCGCCAGTGGCCCCGGGTTTGCCGGGATCATTCCTGGAAGGTAGGACTGGTTCTCCATTTCCCCATAAGTATACATCTGTCGAGGAAAAGTCGCGCTGTTCAGCGTGTGCGAGCAGCAAAAATCTCGAAGAGGGGCAAAGGCCAGTACAGCGTGGCAATCGGCTCGATCCTGGCGAAGCGCGTTACTTCCCTTCTGATCTCCGCAATGCCGCGCTGGTGGTAATCGCCGGAAAATTCGAGACCGGCAAGCCTGCGGCCGAGCTGGTAGAGGAAATTCTCGGTCGGGCCGGAGATGATGAGCTGCCCGCCCGGTTTCAGGAGCCTGAGCAATTCACATAGCGTGCCAGGCAGATCCATGACATGCTCGAGCACATCCAGGGCGCTGATGAGGTCGAATGAAGCCTCTCCAAGCTGTGAAATGGATATGTGATTCGCATCCAGCACCTCGACATTGGCCGGGAGCGGAATATGTTTTCTGGCGTGTTCGAGCGGCAGGAGGTCGATATCAATCGCTGTAACGCGGCGGCTGTGCTGTGCGAGGAAAGGCAGCATGACGCCGCTGCCGCAACCGAAATCTAATGCACTCTCGTAGGGTGCACTTTTTTGCAGGTGATTCATGGTCGTGCGCAGCCTCTGCCAAAACAACCAGTTGATCAGCGCATTGGGGTGGGAGTAAGCCGGGAAGCCGGCTTCGTCGAGCCGGCCCGGCTCGGCTTCCGAGAGCACCTGGCGGATTGCCAAGCGGTAGCGAGCCTTATAGGTGTGGAACTCTGATGATTTCATCCGTGAAATCTAACCTTCATGATCCTTGTTTGCTGGGCCATTCTCTATGGAATTGAGCCAAGGATCGGCGCGCATATGATGTCGTAGTATTCCAACTCGGTGGCTTTATTCTGTTCGGCATAGGCTGCCGCGTCCTTGCCGATGTTGCGGACAAGATCCAGATTGGCCTGCACCTGATAGGGCCAGTAACGCGGCAGGACCAGGCGCGGGTCATTGACGTGACCTTCGGGTTGGAAGGCGGGGCGGGCAGGGTCTTGCTGATCGGCGAGAGGCACCCAGTTATACATGACTGGCCCGCGCGGGTTGATCGTGAAGCCCATTCGGAATCCATACTCCCGTGCCAGTTGTACCGGACGAACGCCAAATCCGCCGCCCGGCCAGATGATGGCAACGGGTGTTTTGTTGAAGTTTTCTCGAAGGTCCTTGATGGAATTTTCGAACTCGGCTCTGATGAATTCATCGGTAGAGGCATCGGTCATGTTAATGTTGTGGATATAACCGTGTGACTGGTGATCCACCCAGCCTTCGGCCTCGAGCGCGATATTCTCAGGCAGGATCACATTGCGAATTCCATCTTCGAAGCTGATCCAGCCATTGACGACCGGCCAGCCCCACTGCTCGTAATAAGGACGAAAATGGTCGTTGAAGTATTCGGCATAATGGCGGTCGTCTGCGATCAGAAGGACGGAACGGGGCGGGATTCGCGAGTTGTGATCCAGGAAGTCCGCCAGCTGCGTTGCGCTGATGGCTTCGAAACCCTGTTCCTTCAAGTCATCCATCATCTGCCTGAATTCGGAAGCAAGGATATCGTTAGGATCATCCAGGGAATCCTTGTTGATGCTGTGGAACATGATGGGCATGACGACGGTCCCTGGCGCGGCGTTATTGGAGTTCCACTTATCATAGAGATACTCGCAGGTGTCCTGGATGTACGTGTGCGGTGTATCCAGAGCGCTGAGCTGGCTTGCGACGAACACAGGGGGAAGCGCGGGTGGTGTGGGGATGGTCCTCGGGGCGGGAACGGATGTCCCGGTTGCGATGGGTGTGCCAGTCGGCTGAAATGCGGCGAGGGCGGTTTCGAAGGCC
>DASTFG010000113.1:0-12634 GCA_035708785.1 Anaerolineales bacterium | reverse complement strand
CCGCCGCATAATATCTTGAGGTCCTCTTTTCCCTTCCAGCCTGCCTCGAGCAATGACCTCCACCCGGCCGGCGTGGCCTGCATGAATGTCGCCTGCGAATCCTGCAGGTCATGCGCGAGCAAAGCGCCATCCGCGACCGTCTCAGGACCCGCGATCACCACTCGTGCGCCCACGGTCAGCGGCAGGATCAGCTCCAGAACCGCGATGTCGAATGAAAGCGTCGTGACCGCGAGAAGCGTATCGTCCGCACGGATCCCCAGACTCTCTGGCATAGAGCATAGGAAATTGACAACGGCACGATGATGGATCTGAACGCCTTTGGGTTTTCCAGTAGAGCCGGACGTATAGATGACATAGGCAAGATCTTCGGGGCTGGCAGCAGAGATTGATGTCCGGTGGGTTACAACTGCTGAGTCGACCTGAGCGAGGTCGTCGATGTAGATCACCTGGGCATGCTTCTCTGGCAGTTTCGACCACAGGTCCGTCCGTGTAAGAATAATGAAAGCGCCCGAATCCGCCAGCATAAATGCAAGCCGCTCCGCAGGGAAGGAAGGATCCAGCGGAAGATAGGCGCCGCCTGCCTTGAGCACACCCAGCAATCCGACCAGCAATTCGATGGAGCGGTTGACAAAGAGTCCCACGAGCGTTCCAGGTTTGACCCCGTGACTGCCCAGAACTTTTGCCACCTGCTCGGCGCGTCGATCCAGCTCTCGATAGGTCAGGCTCTCCTCTTCAAATTGAACCGCCACCGCATCTGGCGTGCGTTCTATCTGTTCTCGGATCAAGTCATGGATGCACAGACCGCGCGGATAACCAATCTGCGTTTGATTCCAGTCGATCAGCAGTTGCCTGCGTTCCGTTTCGCTCAACAAGGAATAAGCAGCTACAGCCTTGTGTGGATCAGCGGCGATCTCCTGCAGCAGGGAATGGAAATGTTCCAGCATGCGCTCGATGGTCGCGGCGCCGAACAGGTCCGTGTTGAATTGCAGGGCGGCCGCGAGTCCCGGTTCGGTTTCCGCCATCATCATGGTCAGGTCGAACTGCGCGGGCTCTCCTCCGAGCGCGATCGATTCCAGGACCAGGCCATCCACTTCCAGGCGCGCCCCGCCGATCCCGAGCGCGAAGGGGCTGAGCGGCTGAACTTCCGCCTCGTGTGCTTTCTGGAGGATGAACATCGTTTCGAATAGCGGCGGGCGGCTGGGATCACGTTGAATCCCCAGCCGCTTGGCAAGCAGAGCAGGTGGATAGTCCTGGTGCTCGAAGGCGCCCAGGACTGTCCGGCGGACGCGCTGAAGGACTTCCGTAAATGAGGGATTCCCGGAAAAATCAGCCCGCAAGGCGACCGGATTGATGAAATAACCGATCAGGTTGGCTAGTTCCGCGTGCCCACGTCCGGCGGTCACGGAGCCCACGAGGAATCTTTCCTGATGGGAGTAGCGATGTAATAAGGTCTGGAAGGCGGCCAGCAGCGTTGTGAATAATGTAGCTCCCTGCTCTTGAGAGAGATCCCTCAACTGCGTGTAGAGCTCGCCGTCTATAGATATGCGGCGGGAGTCGCCGCGATAGGTCTGAATCGGCGTGCGAGGCCGGTCGGTTGGCAGGTTCAGCACAGGGAACTCACCGCCAAGCTGCTCACGCCAGTAATTCCAAAGCTTTTCCTCCCGTGGGCCTTCCAGGATTGTCGTCTGCCAGCGAACATAGTCTGAATAACGGGCGGGAAGCGGCGCCAGGGACATTTCCTTGCCAGCTTTATTTGCCTTATACAGGGCAAGCAGCTCACGTGCCAATACAGTCATCGACCAGAAGTCTGTGATAATGTGATCCATCGAGAGCAGAAGAATATGCTCTGTTTTTTGATTTTTCTTGAACAACAATGCCCGCAATAAAGGCCCGTTCTCCAGGTCGAAGCTGCGGTGCGCTTCGAGAGCCAGCCGTTCGCGCAGCTGCCCATCGCTCCAGTCCGAAACCTCTTCAACGCGGAAGATTCCTTCCACCGATTCGTGCACACGCTGCAGCGGCTCACCAGCCGTAATATGGAATGTGCTGCGCAAAGACTCATGACGTGCCACCACCTGCCGGAGCGCCCGTTCCAGGGCAGGGATATCCAATTCGCCAAGGATGCGGATTGCGCCCGCCACATTGAACGATATTTCTTCCGGCAGAAGCTGGTGAAGGAACCAGAGTGCCTGCTGTCCATAGGAGAGCGGGCTCTCATTCGAAGCATCTCCCGCAATGACGAGGGGCGTCTCGTTCCTGTTCTCAGAGGAATCCAGCTTTCCAAGCGCTTCCGCGGCGAGGCCAGAGATGGTCGGTCCCTGCAGAAGACTGACAATTGACAGATCGATTCCAAACTTTGACTCAAGTGAGTTCTTGAGCTCGATGGCCATCAGCGAATCCAGCCCCATCCTGTCCAGCGGCTGCGCGAGATCCAGGTGGGTGGGATCCATCCCCAGGACGCGGGCAGCTTGGCGCCGGAGGATATCCTCCAAAATCTCTCCGCGCCCCGAGGGCTTCAGACTTACAAGGGTCTTATGGTCCAGATCATTGCCTTGGTGTGCTTTGGTTTCCCTGTGATTCCCGCGCTCGATCCTGTTGCTTTTTTCGGGATATCCTTCGCGGCCGGCGGGAGTGGCTTCAGCGGAGGTCTGGTGTTCCTGAACAGTATTTTTCCTCGTTGGTTCCAGCCAATGCCGTTGCCGTTCGAAGGGATAGTTCGGCAGCTGGACTTTGTGACGGGCGTACCCTCGATCGAAGCCGGCCCAATCGATATCAAAGCCCTGGACATAGAGTTTGCCCAGATTATCCAAAACCACTTGCCAGGTGTCCTGTCCCTGTCTCAAGGACGGCAACCACACAGCGGTAGACTCAGGCAGGCAGCGGCGCCCCATCCCCAATAGCACCGGAGCTGGACCGATCTCGATGAACGCGTCGATTCCCAAATTCGACAGCGACTGCATTCCCTCGGAGAACTTCACTTCGGCGCGGACGTGATCTCGCCAATGAGCCGCGCCGAGAATTTGACCGGGCTCCAGGATGCGGCCGGTCAGGTTCGAGCTGAGAGAGATCCGAGGGGCGTGGAAGTCAACGCGACTTGCCGCGGACTCGAATTCATCCAGGATCGGATCCATGAGAGGGGAATGAAAAGCATGGGAGACGCTCAATCGTTTGGATGGAATTCTGAGCCTTGCCAGTTCCTCCAAAAGAGATTGCACGGCGGAGGCCTCGCCGGAAATGACGGTGTGATCCGGACCATTCGTCGCCGCGATGGAGACCCGATCCAACAGAGGCTTCAAGAGATCTGTCACGCGCGAGGCACTGGCAAACACAGCCGCCATCGTTCCATTTCTAGGCAGGGCACCCATCAGCCGGGCCCGTTCCGTAATCAGGTGCAGTCCATCCTCCAGGCTGAAGATACCCGCCACACATGCAGCGACATATTCGCCTACGCTATGACCCAGGACCGCCTCCGGCTCGATTCCCCAAGATTGCCACATCTCTGCCAGCGCGTATTCGAAGGCAAAAAGGGCAGGCTGAGTGAATGTGGTCTGGTGGATCGATTCGCCTTGACCGGATCCGTCCGGTGGAAAGAGAACCTCCAGTAAGGGACGATCCAGCCTTGAAGCGAGAATCTCCGCACAGTGATCAAGCGCGGCGCGAAAGACTGGCTGCGTTTCATACAGTTGACGTCCCATGCCGGGATATTGCGAGCCCTGCCCGGTGAATAGGAAGGCGATCTTCGGCCGGGTATTTAACTTTGTATGGCCTGCATTAAATGATGTGTCCTGTGTGACTGGATAGTATCCTGCCAGACCAGGAACCGGCGGGATGGCATCCCGCTCCACTTCATTGGAAATAAAAGCATCCAACCTGTTTTTCAGTTCTCGAGAACTGCCAGCCTGGAGCGCCAGACGATGTGTGAAATGTGCCCGTCCCGTATTGGCCGTGTGGCAGATATCTGCAAAGTGCTGATTAGAATCTTCCAGATAATTCCTTGTAAGCTGTGCTAGCTCCCGCAGCGCGGTTTCAGTTTTGGCGGATAAAGTCAGGATGTGGCGCGGGCGCTCCGGTGTCTCCGATGACTCCGAAGCGAGCACCGGAGCATCGGAAAGGACAATGTGAGCATTCGTGCCGCCGAACCCGAATGAACTCACCCCGGCAAAGCGCGCCTGTTCGCGGCGTTTCCAGGGCCGGAGATAGGTCCCGATCTCGATCCGGGAGTCTTCCAGTGATAGATAGGGGTTTACTTCCTTGAGATGCAGGTGAGGCGGGACCGCTTCGTGTTGCAGCGCGAGCACAGACTTGATCAACCCGGCAATCCCGGCGGCCGCCTCAAGATGCCCGATGTTGGTCTTGACGGAACCGACCAAGACCCTTCCGTTTGACTGCCCATCGTCGAGGACTGCGCGCAGGGAGGCGATCTCGATCGGGTCTCCGAGCGGGGTACCTGTCCCGTGCGCTTCCACATAACCGATCTGCGCCGGCGCCGCCTGCGCATCTGTGAGCGCCTGCCGGATGACATCCTGCTGGGCCAGCCCGTTGGGAGCCGTCAGGCCATTGCTTCGGCCGTCCTGGTTGACGGCTGAGCCGCGGATGAGCGCGAGGATGCTATCTCTATCCCGCAGCGCATCGGAAAGGCGCTTGAGCACAACCACGCCGCAGCCTTCACCGCGTACATAACCGTCGGCGCCGGCATCGAACGTTTTGCAGCGTCCATCGGGAGCAAGCATCCGCGCCTGGGAGAAGGTGATTGTCAGCTCCGGGGTCAGGATGAGGTTAACGCCGCCTGCCAGAGCCAGATCCGATTCGCCGTTTCGCAGACTCTGACAGGCGAGGTGCACGGCCACCAGCGACGAGGAGCAGGCCGTATCCACAGCCATGCTCGGCCCTCGGAAATCGAAGAAATACGATAAGCGATTCGCCGCGATGCTGTGGGCGTTACCGGTCCCTGCATAGGCGTCTATTCTTTCAGGCTCCTCGAACTGCAAGCGTGAATAGTCATAACTGCTGATGCCGACGAACACGCCCGTGCGGCTGCCCGTCAGGGACTGTGGGGGAATAAAGGCATTTTCCAAAGCCTCCCAGGCCACTTCCAGCAGGAGGCGCTGCTGGGGATCCATGCGCGCAGCCTCGCGCGGCGAGATCCCAAAGAAGTGAGGATCGAACAGGTCCACGCGGTCCAGGAAACCACCCCAGCGCGTTGTCAGTTTTCCGGGAGCAGGTTCGGCGGAATAAACGGAATCCACATCCCAGCGGTCCTGCGGGACTTCGCTCACGGCGTCAGTTCCGCTGCGGAGTAATTCCCAGAAGGCTTGCGGACTGGATGCTTTTGGGAAACGGCAGCTCAGGCCGACGATCGCGATCGGTTCTTTTGTGAATCGCGGAGGAGACTGAACTTGCGTCGTAGAGGCGTTTGTGCGTTTTTCCGGTTGGGAGTGATCCGCCAGGTGACGGGCCAGCAATCCGATCGTTGGATAATCCCAGGCCAGGGTGGGGGAGAGCGTGCGGCCAAGGAAAACTTCCAGGTCTCCGGTCAGACCGACCGCATGTATGGAACTCAGGCCGTAGGAGGTGAATGGCTGGCGCGGGTCGATGGAAGCAGCGTCCAGTTCCAGAAGAGCGGCGATCCGCGTGGCCAGCCAGGATTGGATCGTCTCGGCTGTGATAATGCTTGCTCGTGCCAGATCTGTCGATCCGGCGGAGCGATTTTGTGATCCAGGAGAGCGATCTGGCAGTCCAGCAGCCTGTAATCTCCACTGCCCTACGACCTCCAACGTGCCCTCGACGAAGGCATCCCTGCAGGCGCGGCGCTGGATCTTCCCGCTGGAGGTCTTGGGAATGCTCATCGGCTTGATGAGGACGATCGCGAAGACCCGGAGATCATGCTTTTCGGAGACAGCCTGGCGAATCGCCGCGGTCACCTCCTCGACATTGGGCTGGCGGTGCTGGCGGGTGACCTCCTGAACGATTACCAGTTGTTCCTCGCCGGCCTCCGTGACCGAAAAAGCCGCGCCTGCTCCGGGCTGCAGGGCAACGTGGCAGGACTCTACGGTCAATTCGATATCCTGCGGATAGTGATTGCTTCCATGAATAATGATCAGATCCTTTAAGCGGCCGGTCACATAGAGTTCCCCATCCCGCAGAAAACCCAGGTCGCCGGTTCGCAGGAAGGGACCCTCGCCGGTATCGGATAGATAGGCCTCGAATATTTTCTCCGTTTCGTCAGGCAGTCCCCAGTATCCCTGTGCAACACTTGGTCCTGAAACCCATACCTCGCCGACCTGGTCGGGATCACAGCGCTGCAGTGTCGTTGGGTTAGCAATCACAATCTCTTGGTCAATAATGGATCTGCCGCAGTTTACCATCGTCAGTGAGCCATCATCGCTTGTCGATGATGGAACGACGCGGTCGCGCTCGAGCGATTTCCGGTCGACGGTGAGCATGCGCGGCTCGGCGGGCCCGTCGCCGCCGGAGATAATCAGGGTGCTTTCGGCCATGCCAAAACACGGATAGAAAGAGGACTTTCGGAAGCCGCAGGCGGCAAAGGTCCGCGCGAAGCGTTCCAGGGTCTCCGAGCGGATGGGCTCGGCTCCGCAAAAAGCCAGCTTCAACGAGCTGAGATCCAGGCCTTCCAATTGCTTGGGCGTAATCTTGTCGGCGCACAGATCATAGGCAAAGTTTGGAGCACCGGTAATGGTGTCCCGGAAGCGGGTGATGGCTTCCAGCCAGCGGATCGGGCGCTGCAGAAAGGAGACCGGTGACATCAACGTGGACGGCCCCCCGATGTACATCGGTTCCAGGATGCCTCCGATCAGGCCCATGTCGTGATAGCTGGGTAGCCAGAAGACGCCAGAATCATTGGAGTCAAGCCGGAAACTGTGACGGATGGCTTTCAGGTTGTGCATGAGGTTGCCGTGGGATAGCATGACCCCCTTCGGGTTGCTGGTGGAGCCGGAGGTGTATTGTAGAAAGGCAAGTGTATCGGGCGTAATAGCCGGCTCACGCCAGTCTTTCTCAGAATCCGCCGGAGTCCGCTCGGTGTTCAGCCAGTGCAAAACCTGCAGATCCGGAGCGTGCTCGAAGCGCTGCTCGATATTGGCCAGGATCGTAGACGTTGTCAACGCGAAAGAGGCCCGGGAATCGGCGACGATCGATTGGATGCGCGGGACCGGGCGATTCAAACGCGGAGGATAGGCAGGTACGGCAGTTACGCCGGCGTACAAGCAACCAAAGAAGGAGGCGATGTAGTCCAGCCCCGGTGGATAAAGCAGCAGGGCGCGCTCACCGGCCGCGCCGGAAGCCTCCAGCCAGGCCCCGATCGCACGCGCTCGCCTGTCGAGCTCCCCATACGTGATCGTGATCACTTCTTTTTCACCATCCTGGATAAACCTGTAAGCAAGTCTGTCAGGATATTGCTCTGCCCTTGAGCGAAGCAGGTCAATGAGTGTGTCTGGCGCAACGTACGATGGAGGAACGGGGCGGGATGATTGCTTCATGGATGATTTATGCCTGTTAGAAACTTGGAGCTTTCCGATTTATAACACAAAAGGGTTTTCAACGTTCCCATCGCAAGTTACAGCGGCCCGCAGGGCGAAAGCTTGTAACCTGACATGGCTTCTGGCGTCTTTATACTAACGGGCTTTCCGGTTCCTTGACATGTCTTACCCCAAAGGTATAATTTTGGTAGATCACGAAACAACTGGGAAAGGCCCGAAAACAGGGGTGCGGGCGCCGAAGGGTCCGCACCCCTGTTTTCGGGTATTTTTTTCTACTTTCGAGAAGTACCGAATGATCTTATCGCATGAAATTGTTCACTGCAGCAGCCAGCTTTCTAACGAAAACCTGCAGAGCCTAAAGGGGAATGACCAAGTAACCGAATACATTCTCGTTCCAAAACGCAGACCATTGAACAGCAAAGGAACAGACCCGTGATGGAATCCAGCACGCATAAACTTATTCTTAGCAGCGGTTCCCCAAGAGAATTCGAATTGACCAGACCCGAAATCGTCATCGGCCGCGATCCGAGTGTGGACTTGCCGGTTGCCTCTCCCGCCGTATCGCGCCGTCACGCGCGGTTCGTGCGCGAGGGAGATGGGTACATCCTGGAAGACCTGGGGAGCAGCAACGGCACATACCTGAACGGCGAGCGCCTGGCCGGACGGCATCCGCTCAAGTCCGGGGATGAGATCCGGTTGGGGCAGGCAGTCACCCTGACATACCAGGCCCCCCCGCCCGCTGGGGCTGAGACGGTCGTGCGCGCTGCAGCCGCAGCGCCATCCAATATTCTGCAAACAGTCATTGGAGAGGCACCTCCGCTGGAGATGGAGGCTTCTCCTCCGAAGCTGAGCGTTACTATTGCCGGGGGCAGCTCAAAGTCCCATGTATTGACCAGTCCCAGCCTGACGATCGGACGTGTGGAAGAGAATGACATCGTCATCCCGTCGGCGATCGTCTCCAGGCAGCATGCGCGGCTCGAGCGGGTGAACGGCGGCTACCGGCTTGTCGTCTCGCCGGAGGCCAAGAACCCGGTCCTCTTCGAAGGCCGGCCCCTGGACGAGCCGCGCTTCTTGCGTCACGGCGACATCTTGAGAATAGGCAGCCAGGACCCCGGGATGATGGTCACGATGACCTATGACGCCCCCAGCGAAGCAGCCCAGGAAGCCGAGCGGGATATCGTCTTCGGCGAAAAGAACCTGATCCAGATCGGGCGCGATCCCAGCAACGATGTCGTCCTGCCCTCGCCCAACGTCTCGCGCTTTCATGCGCAGGTCGAACGTGTGGGGCAGCGTTACCGTGTTTCGGATCTGCACAGCTCGAACGGAACGTTTGTCAACGGGGAGCGCGTGGAAGGGGAAGTCTGGCTCAAGCCGGATGATTCGATCCGTGTCGGACCATATCGCTTTGTTATGGGCAAGGACCAGCTTGCCAGGTTCGACGACACCAAAGGGCTGCGGGTCGATGCCATCCACCTGAACAAGTGGGTGCGCAAGGATCTCAACATCCTGCAGGATATCTCGGTGGTCTTCAAACCGCGCGAGTTTATCGTCGTCGTCGGGCAGAGTGGAGGCGGCAAGTCGACATTTGTCGATGCCGTTGCCGGGTACCGCCCCGCCACACCTCCTTCGCGCGTCCTGGTCAATGACATCGATATTTACGCTCATTTCGATGCGATCCGCAACGATATTGGGTTTGTCCCGCAAAAAGATATCATCCACATGGAGCTGACCGTTTACCAGGCATTGGACTATGCCGCCCAGTTGCGCATGCCTGGAGATACATCCAAGGAGGAGCGGCACGCGCGGGTTATGGAGGTGCTGGAAGACCTCGACCTGACCCATCGTAAGGATGTGCAGATCAGCGGCCTCAGCGGCGGGCAGCAGAAGCGTGTCTCCATTGGCGTGGAGCTGATCACAAAGCCGGGATTGTTCTTCCTCGACGAGCCGACCTCCGGTCTGGACCCTGGCACCGAGACGGCCCTGATGCAATTGATGCGGCGGCTTGCAGACCAGGGACGCACGATCATCCTGATCACCCACGCGACGAAAAACGTCATGCTGGCCGATAAGGTCATCTTCCTGGCGCGCGGCGGTTACCTCGCCTGGTTCGGGCCGCCCGAGGAGGCGCTGGAATACTTCGATCACTACCGCTCCGAGCGCGATCGCCGGGCGGGCAAGATCGAGTTCGATGAGATCTATGCCATTCTGGACAACCCGGGCCTCGGCAAAGCCGAAGACTGGGCAAAGCGCTACCGCGAGAATAAAGCCTACCGCAAGTATGTCCTGGAGCCTCTCGCGGGAAAGATGTCGCCTGAAAAAGCCGTTAGCATCCCTCCGCCTGAGAAGAATACCCGAAGCACGAGCCGCCCGGGATCAAAGCAGGTTTCCCCGCTCAGGCAATTCCTCATCCTCTCCGCCCGCAATGTAAAGATCCTGACCCGCGACCGCTTTGCCCTGGGTCTGATGCTGGCGACCGCGCCGCTGGTCAGCCTGCTGGATGTGATCCTGGCCGTCTTGCTCGGCCGCAATCCCTTCGCCTTCAGCGATGGCAAGATGGCCGACGTCATGATCACGCTTTTCCTGCTGACGATCTACGGTGTGATGGTCGGCGGCATCTCCCAGATGCGCGAGATCGTCAAGGAACAGGATGTCTATAAGCGTGAGCGGCTGGTCAATTTACAGATCCTGCCCTATGTACTGTCCAAGGTGTGGGTAGCGGCCCTGCTGGGGCTGTACCAGGCCGCAGCGTATACGATCGTCCATTATTTGGCATTCGATATGCCGGGCGGCAACCTCGAGTTCTTCCAGGTTTACGTCACGATGACCCTCGCGACCCTGGCAGGCATGATGCTGGGACTGTTCGCCTCGGCGTTAGCCCCGAATGCCAGTTCCGCGCCCTTGATCATCATCATCCTGATGCTGCCTCAGATCGTCCTGGGCGGCGCGTTGATCCCCCTGCCGAGTTTCGTGAGCGCGCCGACCTCCACCCGCTGGGCCTTCGAGGCCCTGATGAGCATCACCGGCCCCGGCTCCGATGTCGCCGCGGATATCTGCTGGGCACTGCCCCCGGATGTCCGTGAGGTCATGACTGTCGAGGATAAGCTCGCCAATGGCTGCAGGTGTATGGGGTTGAATATGCTCAAGCAGGAATCCTGCAATTACCCGGGCCTGGGCGAGTTCTATGACCCGCAGATCGACCAGCCGCCGCCCGTCGAGCCTACGCCGCTCGGTCCTCCGCCTCCCGAACCGGAAATCCCGGAGCGACCGGTCCCGCCTGCGGATCAATCGGACAATGTGGCGATGGCCGACTTCTTCGTCCAGCTGCAGGCCTGGGAGCAGGAAGCAACAGCCATCCAGGACGACTACAAACGCCAGATCGAGGCTTACCAGGCCCAGTCGGAGGTGTATAAGAGCGAAGTGATCGCCTATCAGACCGATCTGATCAACTGGCAGATTGCACAGGCTTCGGCGGTGACGCCTGCCGAGGGGATTATCAACACCTTCTACACCGGGTTCGGCTGGACATATGTAGATAAGGAAAACGGCCCGGCGTATTGGGGCAAGATCACCCGCACCTGGATGGTGCAGTCCGGGATCATCCTGACCCTGTTTGTGGCGATCCTGTTTCTGCAAAAGCGCAAAGATGTGACCTGAGATGAAGCGGAGACCCTACCATTTCCTGCTTCAATTCCTGATAGTTAGCAGTTTGCTAAGCGGGTGCGGCTCGGGGGGGAGCGATGTGGCCAGGGAAAGCACGGTCGAGGCGATCAGCGCCGCGGTCCGGGCGACGGGGACTGCCGCCGCAGCCGCGAACGTCAACCCCAACGCGGCCATCGAGACGGCGCAGGCCGATGCGACCGCCTTCAGCCAGTCGATCGAGGCGACCCTGGGGGTGCAGGCGAACCTGAGCGCAGAAGACCAGGCAGCCACCGCGACAGCCATCGCGCCGATCTTGGCCGATCTGCCCAGGTATGGAGTCGATCCTGCCGCCGGGCGAATGGGCTGGATCCACCCACCCGCGACCCTTGAGGTGGAAGGGTTCATGCAGTTCGACTATATCAACAATTTCATCGCCACCCTGGCGTCCGATTTTGTGGTCTCCGCCGATATCACCTGGGACGCGATCGGCGCGACCTCAGGCTGCGGCTTCGTTCTGCGATCGGATGGGAATGAGAACGCGCTCAACCAGTATCTGACGATCATGACGCGCGTTGCCAGCGGGCACATTCTGTTTGCCACCATGGCGGAGGGAGAGGTGGTCACGGGTCAGGACATCTATGCCCAGGGGTTTGACCCGGGCTTCGATTGGCAAAATCAATCGACGAACCGTTTGACGGTCGTCGGCCGGGGGGACCGGTTCTGGATCTATACCAACGGCAACCTGATCGGGGAAATCGATCCCAGCGCCCCACCGCTCCAACCGAATCTCCCGCCCGAGCCTGAGAGGCCGGTCGATACATCCGACGCCCGGGCGATGGCCAACTATCTGCAACAGCAGGCAGAATATCAGTCGGTCGTGGAGCAGATCGAGGCGGACTTCCGCGCCCGGCGCAGGGCGCTGGCGAATGCCGATACAACTTTCGAACGCGGTTTCATTGCGCTCGTGGCGCTGAGCCAGTCCGGGCGCAAGACCACCTGCCAGTTCGATAACACCTGGCTGTGGCTGATCGAGTAACCATATCAACTCCTATTTCACCAGTTGTTTCGCGGTATCGACCAGCTTCTGTCGCATCGGATAAGGATCGATGCCCGCCATCTGCATACCGAGCATGAGCGGACCGACGACAGGCGGGCCATCCAGCCGGATAAGTTTTGCCCTGGGTAAATGTTTCAGCACGATGTTCCGCATCGGCTGCATGATGAGGTCGCCCGCCTCGAAGAGACTGCCTGACTGGACGATCTCCACTTCTTCGTCTTCCATTTCGATCTGCCGCACCACGGCAATGGCCAGCCAGCCGAGTTCTTCACCTGCCCATTGTATAACTTGAAGTGCGGCAGAGTCGCCGGACCGGGCGGCCGCGATCACCTCGACGGCCAGATGGGGGAAAAGGTGGTAATAGTTGTTGGAAAGCCCTTCCATTAAATCCATTTCGTCCTTTGCCCCCGTGGCTTCCAGCAGAACCTGGGTGAGGGCAGTCGGT
>DASTFG010000112.1:0-6707 GCA_035708785.1 Anaerolineales bacterium | reverse complement strand
TACTCACCGTATTCCACTGTCACACCGGGTTCGGGTGCCACCGGACGCGGAGCGTAGTGATCGATCACAGTAACATTCGGTATGAGCGCTTCCGGTAACTGCCCGAGCGCCAGCATGACACGACCTAACGGACCGAGGTCTGTCGATGGCATCTCATTGTCCACTGGTGGTAGGCTCTTCAGATAGGCGATCAGCGCGCCCAGGTCTTCGTCGCTGAGGTAGTAGAAAACCGACGACGGCATCAGCGCCAGTCCTCGACCGTCGTGACCGACGCCGTGGCGGATGGCGCGCACCCAATCTTCATCGGTGTTGATGGCGCCTACACCGCCCGCGCCCGGGGTCAAGTTGGGAAAAGACAGGGTAAGCAAGCCCGGTACACTTCCGGATTGACCGGCTAAGTTCTCCGTGTGGCATCCCTTGCATATGCGGATCGTAGCAATGTGCTCGCCGCGCGCGATGGAGGCTTGATCCATTGGAATTGAAATCGTTTCCATGGGTACCTCATACGTCCCATGGAGTTTGTTCCACTTGACCGAGCCGATGGTGTACAGAACTACGAAAGCCAGTACGAGCAGTCCGACCAGGCTGCCCAGCACGATTCCGATCCACTTTAGAATTTTGCGTATCATGGCTCCATACTCCTTTCTGCATCAGGTGGCGCTTCCAACCGTACGCGCGCGCCGCCGATAATTAAGCATAGACAGAGGGGCACGCGCGTATTTAGCGTTAATGGGCGGTTGCCAGGCTTTCAATCTTGCTGGAGGGTGATTGGCTCAAGAGCCAGACCAGCACAGCGCCAGGGATTGCTCCCAACCCGGCTCCAAGGAAAAGCCCGAACACCGTTGCGCTCAGAGCATAGTTGCCCGAATAGCCGATGACAGCACTTATAGGGAAGCCTATGGCGGCTACCAGCGAGCCGAAGATGTTTGCCGGCACCCACAATCCAGCTTGCGCAATCCCTGCCCGCCTCAGAACCAGCCATTGTAAGACCCCGCCTGCAACCCCGAACACAGCCGCAAACAAGAGCCCAGCCATCACATAATTTTCATTTGCTACCCCTATGCCGATGGCTCCAAGTGTGCCGAAGGTTATCGCGAAGCCCAACGTACTTGCCAATATCCACCAACCAGCCCCAGGGACTTGCTCACGCAGCACCACCCATTGCAGGCAGCCGGCCGTGGCGCCTATTACTATGCCCGCCGTGACACCTAGCGTTGCGTCGAATCCATCCCTGTCGAAAAGACCGTAGGCCACATAGACGCCCAGCAACGCACCGAGGACAAAGCCCATGACACTTGCCAGTACCCATGCGAGCCAGAAGCGCCAGCCAATATTTGTGCGTTCAGAATTCATCTCAATCTCCTTTCTTGACACAACTGTAAAACTCATGGACAGCATAGCACGCGGGCTGTTCCCGTGTCATCCGATGGATTCCCAATTTGTCGGGAAGTTTGTCCCGGTTGAATCGGGAGCGCATCCCCCGGAATTCCATAAATGAAACGCAAATCTTTCATCCTTTCCCTCCTCTTGATTCTTTTGCTTTCTGCCTGCGGGCCCGCTCCCGCGCCTACGCCGGCGGCGGACGCGTTGTTTGTCGACCCGGATAGGAGCCTGGGTCCGATCAGCCCGTATCTCTACGGGACCAACTATGGGCCAATGCATGCGGTCCCGCCTGAGATGATGCCACCGGTCGAGGAGGCCGGCTTCACAGTCCTGCGTCGCCCGGGCGCGCCTGGACCGATGCGACGGATATCAAGCCTTTCCAGATCGACATGCTGATGACGTTTGCCGAACAGGTGGGGGCCATGCCAACCATCAGCGTGCGCCTGCTCGGCGGGGATCCGGAGACTGCTGCGGAACTTGTGCGCTATACCAATATCGAAAAGAAGTACCGCGTGACCTACTGGAGCATCGGCAATGAGCCGTCCTACTATACCCGAGGGAATTACGCAGACTACGATTACACCACGGAGAATCTCAACCGGGATTGGCGCGCCATTGCCGCTGCGATGAAAGACGTGGATCCGGCGATCAAGCCAATGGACCCCGAGATCCACCAGTGGAACGACAGCGCGGAAACCACCCCGAAGGATTCGGCCGGACGCGACTGGATGACCGAGTTCCTGAAAGCGAACGGCGACCTGGTGGATGTGGTCACCGTCCATCGCTATCCCCTGTATGCGCCAACCCAAGCGGTGACCGTTCAGGCCTTACGGGAGAACACGTGGAAATGGGCCGGGGAAATCGAACACCTGCGCAAGCTGATTCGGGAGATCGTCGGCCGGGATCTGCCGATCGCCATTACGGAGATCAATTCGGATCCCAGCGCCACGATGCTGCAGGAGGCTTCCCCCGATACTTTCTATAATGCCATCTGGTATGCGGATGTGCTTGGGGAGTTGATGAACGCCGATGTTTTCATGGTCAACCAGTGGGTATTGTCGCAGCGCACGACAGGGCTTGGGTTAATGCAGGGCACGACGGTCCGGCCGACCATGCATGTCTTCCCTCTCTATAAGAATTTCGGCCGTGAACAAATCTATGCCGCTTCGGATGTGGCGGACGGGGATATCTTCGCCGCGAAACGCGAGGACGGCGCGCTGACCTTGATGGTCATCAACCTGTCCGACGTGGAACAGCGCATCCCGCTCCAGGTCAGGGGTCTCGAACTGGCAGAGGCGGAAGTCTGGCGTCTGGATGTAGACCACGCCGCCGAAAACCTGGGAGTGCAGCCTTTCTCCGCGGACGGCACGGTACTCCTGCCTCCGCAGTCGGCCATGCTGTATGTGATCAGATAAGAAATATTCTATCTTTACTTCATCGGGAGGGGTTCTTCGAGACCTGTTTTTCCCTCATCCCGGAGAATCTGAAGCTGGGTCTCGTAATCGGGGGGCAGTCTGAGGACCCAGTCACTTCCGACCCGCACTTCGAGATCAACCGTTTGAGAAGGATCAGGTCTGATCAGGATCTGCGCGCCCCGGCTGATCTCAAAGATCTCCATGAGAAACCGCAAGGCATACAGCTTGGGAGAATAAAGAACGATGGTCGTCCGGCTCGATACACGTGTTTCGCCGACCTCCGTGACGAGGACCCCTCGCTGTGACAAATAATTCCTGGTCTGGATCTCCAGTTCTGTGGTAGAGGTCCCATTCAACACGCGGACGCGCGCCTCATCCGCCAGCATGAGGGAGACCGGACCGCCGCGGGCCAGCGGGCTGGCCGGTCCTCTCGAAGTAAAGATCTCATCCCGCAGGATGCGGATCTTATCCGGAAGGGGCTTCATGACGCTGGCATTCTGCCCGCCCAGCATCACATTGCCGAACGCCATCATGTCGTGTTCGATAACCCCGTTCCTGATATTTTCCCTGGGAATCTCGCGGACCAGCACAGCCAATTCGATCGCATCCTCCAGCGACAGATTCGTGTGGATGCCCGCGGAAAAGATATTGTACAGGTCGGGCGCCTGTGCCAGCATCTGGGGGAAACTCTCCGGATCGAAGACCTTATCCCGGATGGCAAAAATTACCTTTTGCTGACGTCTGGCGCGACCGACATCGCCATCCTTGCAGCCTTGTTCCGCATGGCGACAGCGCGCGTAGGCCAGCGCGGTTCTTCCGTTCAGGTGCCGCATCCCACAACAGGTAAGCCTGACCTTCGGAAAGTCTTTACCATGCGCCATGGGATCCAACACTATCGTTTCGTCGTTATAAATGTCGACCCCGCCAATCAAATTGATGATATCAACGAAGGTATCGAAATCGACCTGCACATAATACTCGAGCGGCACGCCGATAAAGTGTGAGACGGTCTTCATGCTGAGGGCCGGACCGCCGCCGGGCAGCCTGGAGCCTCTGCCCAGGGTCCAGGCAGTATTGATGCGACTGTAGCCGAAGCCTGGAATGTTTACCCACATGTCGCGCGGGATGGAAAGCATGCCGGCCGTCTTGGTAGTTGGATCGACGGTCAAGAGGATCAGGGTATCGGTGCAAAAGGGGCAATCCCCTTCAACTGGATCGCCTCCGCGCAGTCCCACGAACAGGATATTGATACGGCTGCCGCCATCCCAGGCCGGATATTCAACCTCCTCAGCTACGGGCAGCGCAGGCATGGCTGTCGAGGCAGGTGTGTTCTGGCGCCTCATAAGCACGGGTGCCTCGAGCGGAAGGACCGGTTGACCGCCACAGCTGGCAGGGGGGATGCCAGGCAGCGAGGTGAGCCGCCAGCAAATCGTAAAGGCCCGCACGGAAAGGAACGATCCCGCAGCAATGCCCACCGTGACTCCCCAGAAAAGGATACGGCGTAATAGGAATGGCGGCAGGCTGATCTCAGGCATTTTCGTGCAATTTGGAAAGCGGAGGAAGGCTATTCATCTTTCGCGGGTCCGAGTATAAACCATCGTGGAGGTAGCGATTATTTTCGGTCGAAGACTTACGCCGAATTTGATGGAATTCGACCCCGATGCTCCGGATGCATTTTGGCCATCTTGATCAGATCGTTTCATATCTGGAGCGCTACGCAAGTTCTTTTGATGCCCCGGTTCAAGAAAATCCAGTAAACAGGAAGCGTTGGCTAAGCCAGCCCGCGCTTCTGCAAAGCGGCTCGCGTCATTGGTCGCAGATCGGCGGCATATGTGGAGGTACGGCGATAGGTCTTCTCGCTCCATTTGCGGGCCTGGGTGTGGTAGCCGGCCATGGCCTCGTCCCACGACGCGTCGCCGCACAGCCAGCGGTGGAGGGCATCCGCCAGCAGCGACGCGTGGGTTGCGGCGTGGTCGATCCCCATCCCGCTCCACGGATCCATGACCTGGTGGGCATCGCCGACCAGCAGCCAGCCGGCACCATACGGCACCCGCTGATAACAGGGAATGTTGCCCGCGCCCTTGACTTCCGCGGCGACCTCCGCCTTATCGAGCCGCGGCGCCAGCAGAGGCAGCGAATCAAGATGTGTACGCAGCCTGTCCAGCGGGTCCTTTTTGAAGGCTGGGAATTCACTGATCGGGGCACTGACCGCGACCAGCGTCAGGTTCCCGTCGGTGGGGAAGACATAGGTCAGCGTATCGCCCACGAAATGGTGTTCGGCGAATGACTCTTCGGCAAGCGGTTCGATGCCGTGGAAGTAGGTGTAGTACATGCAGCGGTGGACGGGGAATCGAGTCTCATAGGCGGGCTCGAGCGCTTTGGCGAGTGTGGAGTAAAGCCCGTCCGCGCCAACCACAGCCCGCGCGGTCGCCTCTTTCGTTCCATCCGACTCTCTCCAGCGGACGCCCGCCACGCGTCCATCGCGCCGGATCAAGTCTCGGACATGCGCGCTTTGGCGGACGTCCACATTCGGCTCGCGTCCCACGCGCCGGAAGAGGATCCAATCCAGGGTGATGCGCCGCTCGCACAGGAAATAGCGCAAGTGCTCTTCGGGGGCATGGACAGGCTCGCTGACCACATGACCGTCCATATAGTTCCAGACGGTCGTCAGAGGCGGCGCGGCGGACTGGACTTCCTCCAGCACCCCCAGCCGTTCGAAGACGCGCAGCGCTGGCGCGCGGAAAAAATGGGTGGAAAGTGTATCGCTGGGGAAACGGGCCTTTTCCAGCAGCAGCACGCGGTGTCCCTGCCCGCCGAGCAGCGCGGCGAGCGCGGAACCGGCCACACGTGCGCCGACAACGATCACATCACAATCCATACTTACCTCCTGCCCCCAACACGGTCACGCCTCAAACTTGACCAACAGTCTCAACTCTTAATTCCTTATCGACCTCGCGCCCCAGGCGGATCACGATTTCCGGCAGCACCTCGATGTCGGCCCGGGAGGTGCGGAAGTTGACGATACAGGCCCGCAGCGCGAATTTGCCATCGATCACCGCATTGGAGAGGTATGCCTCGCCGCTGCCCTGGAGACGCGTCAGCAGTTCGGTATTCAACTGGTTCAGGTATTCCTCACTTTTCACAGAACCATCCTTGAGATCGGCAGGGACATAACGAAACGTCGTGATGCTCAGCGCATGTGTGAAAGCTTCGAGCTCGGGCCGCAGCGCGACCAGGTCGGAAAGCTCTCTGGCGAGGCGGATATCCTCAGAGAGCATCTGCTCGTATCCCTTGCGCCCCACTTGCTGCAGCGCCAACCAGACCTTCAGGGCGCGGAATCCACGCGAATTCTGCGGTCCGAAATCCAGATAGTTGATGGCTTCCACACCGAAGTGATAATAAGGCGGGTGATAGGCGAAGGCCTCGCGCAGCTTTTCCGGGTCGCGGACCAGGGCGCAGCCGGCCTCGAGCGGGGAATAGAGCCATTTGTGTGGATCGACCGCGATCGAATCCGCTTCGCCGAGCGCACGCAGCTCGGGCGGGGCGTCAGGCAGCATCGCGGCAAAACCGCCGTACGCGCCGTCCACGTGGAACCACAGGTCTTCTTCGCGGCAGATCCTGGCGATCTCCGGGAGATCGTCGATCGCGCCCGTGCTGACCGAGCCTGCCGTTCCGATCACGATAAAGGGTTGGTCGCCCGCCTCCCGGTCCGCCCGGATCTGGTCACGGAGTGCCTTTACATCCATCCCCAGATCTTTGCCTGTTGGGATCCAGCGGATGTTGTCGGTGCCGATGCCCGTCATGTCGGCAGCCTTCTGGACCCAGGTATGGGTTTCCCTCGAGCAGTAAATGCGTAACGGCTTCGCCTCACCTCCGCGCAGGCCCTGGGCGCGCACATCCCAGCCGGCT
>DASTFG010000111.1:0-16272 GCA_035708785.1 Anaerolineales bacterium | reverse complement strand
TTGCGGTAATGATATCCATGAGTCTGATCGGGCTGTATGTAATCTGGACTTCCTAGGAGTCGATTTTTATGGCAAATGTTCATCAGTTTGAGGTCGTGGTCGTCGGCGCGGGAGGCGCAGGATTGATGGCGGGCTTGTACGCCTCGCGCGGCGCCAAGACGGCTGTCATCAGCAAGCTTTACCCCACGCGTTCCCATACGGGCGCAGCGCAGGGCGGTATCAGCGCGGCCCTTGGCAATTATGAAGAAGACAGGCCCGAGTGGCACACGTATGACACTGTCAAAGGCTCGGACTATCTCGGCGATCAGGATGCCATCGAGTTCATGTGTCAGGAGGCCATCGACGCCGTGCTCGAGCTCGAGCACATGGGCCTGCCTTTTGACCGCACACCTGCGGGCAAGATCTCACAACGTCCGTTTGGGGGTCACACCAATAACGAGACGGGCAAACCCGTCCGGCGTGCCTGCCATGCCGCGGACCGCACAGGCCATATGATCCTGCAAACGCTTTACCAGCAATGCCTGAAGAACAAGGTCAACTTCTTCGATGAGTTCCAGGTTCTGGATTTCCTGATCGCCAACGGGAAAACGGCCGGTGTTGTCGCGGTGGAACTGTCGACAGGCGAACTGCACATCTTCCACGCCAAAGCCGTGATCTTTGCTACCGGCGGGCACGGACGCATCTTCGAGGTAACGTCCAATGCATACGCCTATACCGGAGATGGAGCCGCGGTCCTGCTGCGCCGCGGGCTGCCTCTCGAAGATATGGAGTTCTTCCAGTTCCACCCGACGGGCATCTACAAGCTGGGCATCCTCATCACGGAAGGCGTACGCGGGGAGGGGGGTGTGCTGATCAACGGCAAAGGTGAACGCTTTATGCCGAACTACGCCCCCACGGTAAAGGACCTGGCATCCCGAGATGTTGTCTCGCGCGCGATCTACACCGAAATCCGTGAGGGGCGCGGTGTGAACGGCAGGAATTATGTCTATCTCGATGTCCGTCCTGAAAGTGTAAATAAATACGCGGCCCTGGATGGACGCACCAATCCGGATGGATCCCCTTATACGCTCACCGGCGAACAGATATTGCAGAAAGTGCCAGATATCATTGACTTCTGCCGTGTGTATCTGGGGGTAGATCCGATCACCCAAATGATGCCCACCCAGCCGACCGCACATTACACGATGGGCGGCATCCCGACCAATAAATATGGTGAAGTTGTCATCGATGGCAATGACACGGCCTTCCCCGGATTGTATGCCGCCGGCGAGTGTGCCTGTGTCTCTGTACATGGGGCTAACCGCCTCGGCACGAATTCACTGCTTGATCTGGTCGTCTTCGGGAAATACGCGGGACTCAAAGCTGCGGAGTACGCCAAACAGGCAGAATACCAAAACTTGTCTGCTGGCGTGGAAGGCGGGGCGAGATCGCAATTCGAGGCGCTGAAGAGCGGATCCGGCAAGGAGAATGCTTTCACGATCTCATCGGAGATGAAGAACGTTATGTTCGAGGATGTGGGAATCTATCGGACAGGAGCCATTATGGAATCCGCGCTGGACAAAATCCTTGAATTGAAGGAACGCTTCAAGGACATCCGTGTGACCGATACCGGAAAGATCTTCAACACGGAACTGCTCAACGCCTGGGAGCTGGGCAACATGCTCGACGTAGCAGAACTTGTCACCGTCTGCGCGCTGAACCGGACCGAATCGCGCGGCGGGCATTCACGCGAGGACTATCCCGAACGCGACGATCAGAACTGGTTGAAGCATACCCTCGCCTGGAGAGAAAATGGAAAAGTGAGGATCGATTACAAACCGGTCGTCATTACGACATACGAACCGAAGAAGAGAGTTTATTGATATTCTTCGCACTGAGCGGAAGAAGAGGATATATGCAGGTAACTTTAAAAGTCTTTCGTTATAACCCCGAAGTCGACAAGAAATTCCACTATGAGACATACACGATCGAAGCCGAGGAGACAGAGCGGGTGCTTGATCTGCTCGAGCATGTCAAAGGCTATATTGATGGCACGCTCTCATTTCGCCGCTCCTGCGCGCACGGCGTGTGCGGCTCGGATGCCATGCGTATCAATGGGCGGAATTATCTGGCCTGCAAAGTCTTAGTTCGCGATATTGGGGATCAGATCACGGTCGAACCGCTGCTGGGTTTGAAAGTGATCAAAGACCTGATCGTGGATATGGAACCGTTCTTCGAAAACTACAAGAAGGTACTCCCATACTTCATCAACGGCTCTCCGCTGCCCGCGGATGGCAGGGAGCGTCTGCAGTCTCCGGAACAGCGTGCTCGCTTCGATGACACGACCAAGTGTATTATGTGCGCGGCCTGCACCACGGCCTGCCCGTCCTACTGGGGCAGTGACGATTACCTGGGCCCGGCCGCGCTGGTAGCCGCACACCGGTTTATCTACGACAGCCGGGATGAAGCTGCAGCCGAGCGCATGCATATCGTCAGCGAGACCAATGGGTTGGCACGCTGTCACACAATCTTCAATTGCACCATGGTCTGCCCGCGTGATATCCAGATCACGAAGGCGATCGGTGAGCTGAAGATGACCACGTTGACAGGAAAGCTGGACTGATAGAATCGGGAATGGAAAGGGGATCGTGCCCTCTATCCTCGCCGACCATTTGCTCATCGAACGCGGCTGGCTGGCACGCCGGCCGGGAGATAACCGGCGGACTTATCGCCTGAGGCTGACTCGCGCGGGCCGAAAATTGCTGAATAAGGTCATCCCGCTGGCGGTGGAATTAGCGGATCATACCTTATCCGGCATCTCCCCTGCTCAACTGCGCCAGATGCATACAAACTTGGAATCGATCGAGTCCAGATTACGGGGCTTTACGCCGCTTGAAAAACCCGAATAGGGCTTAGGAGCACCGAGATGGTCTATACACAACTTGCATATTTACATTTGGCGACCGTGCTCCCTGCGTTTGCCATTGGCGCTTTCCAGCTGCTCAGACGCAAAGGTACTCCATCTCACAAACTTCTTGGAAGGGTTTACATGGTGTTGATGCTGGCCACCGGGCTGATCACGCTTGCCATGCCAGCGCAAGTGGGACCACAATTTCTGGGTCATTTCGGATTTATACACATATTTAGTCTTCTGGCCCTCATTAATGTTCCGGCTGCCTACTTTGCCGCCCGCCGTGGGGTTATCAAGCTACATCGCGCGAACATGATCAGTCTTTATGTCGGTGGTGTTTTGATTGCCGGGGCATTTGCCTTCTCGCCGGGCCGTATGCTGCATGAGTGGCTGTTTGGTTAAGACTCACGGAAGCTAACGTCAGGGTTTGTAGACAGGCAGGTTGCGTGAGGTCGCGCACGCCATCCCTTTGGGCGGCAGCCCCTGAAGAGGAGCAACCCGCCAAGATTTATGTTATCCGAAGTTTCCAGGCCGCCAGCCTGACCTAGGTGTAGTAGAGGAATATAAAGTGACTGAAGAAATTGTGATCTTCGATATCGACGGCACCCTGGCAGATGTTTCCGAGCGCATCCACCACGTCAGGAAGAAACCCAAGAACTGGAACGCGTTCTTTCAGGGCATGGCGCAGGACAAGGCCATCCATGCGATGGTGCGTCTGTGTAACATCCTCTACGAGACCGGCATCCAGATCATCCTGTGTTCCGGTCGCAGCGAGGAACACCGGCCCGAGACAATTGAATGGCTGGCTCAACACGGGGTGAATTATCATGAGCTGATCCTGCGGCCGGATGGCGACAGGCGCAGCGATACGATCGTCAAGCGCGAGATGCTGGCTGGAATCGACAAGAGCAAAATCCTCTTTATCGTCGAGGACCGCAGCCGGGTGGTCGAGATGTGGCGCTCGGAGGGGTTGGTGTGCCTGCAGTGCGCGCCGGGTGAGTTCTAGTATGGAGTAAGCAACACCATATCAATCATAAGAACTACCCCATAACTTTTTCAACAAATAATTCATACGACTCTGGATCATTCCCCGCGAAATCCAGACATAGCTGATCCGCACCGGCCTGTTGATATTCCCCAACTATGTCGATCAACTGCGATGGCATTCCGACCAGCGCCATCCAGGATTCTACGCCCTTTGGCAGCAAGCGCTCGATTTTCGCTTGCAGCGCGGACTGTGTGGGCGCGCAGACGACCAGATCGTAGGTCGTCTTTTCGATCGCAGATTCATCCCTGCCTACTTCAGCACAATGGCGTTTGAGCGTTTCCCTTTGTTTTACAAACTCCGCAGGCGGTCCCCACAAATTACAGGCATCCCCTAGCTCGGCAATGATCCGCATGGTAATCTTTGGCCCAACGCCTCCAATCAAAATCGGCGGGTGAGGCTTTTGAAGCGGCTTGGGCTCGAGAATGGCATCCTGAACATGGAAATACTTTCCATGAAAGGTCAAACGCGGCTCCGTCCATAAGCCGAGAATAAGCTGCAACGCCTCCTTCATTTGTGCCAGGCGGACTGAAGGCTTTTCGATGAATTCGAACCCGTAGGCCTTGTATTCGGGACGAAAGCCGCCCGCGCCGAACCCGAAGTTCATCCGCCCGGCGCTGATGTGGTCGAAGCTCGAGGCCATACGGGCGAGCAGGGCTGGATTGCGATATCCCACCGGGCTGACCATCGCGCCGAGGCGGATGCGATTCGTGACCGCGGCCAGCGCGGGGAGGAGGGTCCAGGCGTCGAGGAAGGGCTCCTCCTCGGCGCCGTGCGCGGGGAGCTGGTAGAAGTGGTCCATCACCCAGAATGAGTCGAACCCATCCCGTTCGGCGCGCCGGATCTGGGTTTTGGTATCCTCCCAGATCTCTCCCGTACCGTGGGGATAGACGAAGGAAGTGTTGCGAAGGCCGAATTTCATGGGATTTGAAAAGATACCCGAAAACAGGGGTGCGGGCGCCGAGGGGCCACACCCCTGTTTTCGGGCTTCGCTCAGTTTATTCGCGTTCTCCTAATTGTAAATGGATTTAAAACAAGGCTCACCCTGAACCCAGGATGAGCCACGGTTACTTTACGGGTGAGTCTTGATCCCTTGTAAGTCTATCTGATCTGGCCGCGAATTTCACCGCCGGGGAAATCACCGGGACCCGTATTGGGTGGTGCCACGGTGTCATTGGTATGAACATTTACATAGGCATCTCCACTCAGCATGGCGGCGACCACATCGTCGAGGGTCTCCCATCCGCAATTGTTCACGGCGTCCGGTCCTGTTATTGTCCCCTCTGCCAGGACGCCACTAAAGCGCCCGCCACCTGGAGTGCCCACAAAGAGCGTAACACCAACTGGCCCGGCGACCTCCTCCCCTCCACAGTGGATGTGTGCGGCAAAGACATTCTCAATATTTGCCACGATCAATTTGTACGCAAGCTCTGTTCCATCCTTGCTCAATTTGAAGTGGGTAACGCCCCGAGCATTTGTATCTCTCGGATCAGGACGTTCGGCAGCTCCGCTAAGCGTCGCAATGAAATTCCGAGATGCCTCCGAACTCGCATAAGCAACGCTACTGGTGAAAACCGTAGTCAGCACGATCAAAGCTATGACTAGTATCCTGGTCTTTTTCATTTGTACTCACCTTTCTACTTGTTGTAAGATTGTCGAATATGAACAACTATAAAGAGCGACCAGACGCTTACAGATACCGTAACGAAAGAATCACCTCCTTAATCTCTCAGCCAGGCCACCTGCCTGAGTTAATTCATTAACTAGAATACATCGCGCGCCTCGACTTTTCAATAGGTTGTAACCTTGCCTAATCTTTCGTTAATGAATTGCGGCGAACGATGATTCGCCTGATCGAAAATCATAGCGACTTGACCCTTAGCCGGGTGTTACGGGTCACTACCTGATCACAGGCCGGGGTTACATTCTGTTTGAGAATGCACGCAAGGCGCATTAATAGGTACGCATGCAGGGAAATTACGGATTTATCTGACAAGCGCGATTAAGAGCACAGGCTCTCCAATTCTGGAGAGCCTGCATTTCTGGGAGCAGTAGAAGCGGCGAAAAGGATACTGTTATAAAGTTCCGCTCTCAATGGCGAGGCAGGGGAATGTCGCCCCGGATCTCGCCGGCTGGGAAACCTCCGGATTCCTCGGTGGTATGAACGTTGACATAGGCGTTGCCGTCCAGGATTGCACGAGCGACATCGTCGATGCTCTCCCAGCCGCACGCATTTTCGGAGTCGGGAGCCGTGACAAACCCTTTGGCGAGGACACCTCTCCGATCTGTGAACGATCCCATGAAGAGGGTCACACCAACAGGGCCAGCCACACCTGGAGGTCCACAATGGATGTGGGCTGCAAAGATATCGTTGGTGTTATTTCTGACCACCAGGCGATATCTCAGCCTGCCGCCTTCGATCACGATCTCGGCGTTCCCCGTCATGTCGGTCATGACAGGCGTGGGCGCCTCCTGGCTGCCTGTCATTTCCGTCTCGGTTTCAAACTCTAAGTCTTCGCCGTTATCATCACCGCCTGCTCGCATGAGCTGGCCTCGTACTGCCCCATCGGGGAATTCTTCGTTGTGGACGTTGACATAGTATTGCTCAGGGCTTTGTAAGATGTTCTGGATCAAAGCAGGGTCTACATCGCTAACACATCCACTGGATGTGCCGCTTTCATCCGGTGGAGTGAGTGGTACTACTACTGGCCCTGCGACGTCTGACGTACCTTCATGAATGTGGGCACCAGTGGCCGGCAGGGCAATGTTGGAAACCGTAATGTCGAAACATACTTCGCCCTGCTGAGCGTTTAGTCTAATTGTGGCCATGCCAGTGCCATCCGGATCACCTGGACCGGGCACTTCTGCTGCTCCAGTCAACTGTGCCGTGAGCCTGCCAGCCCCACCGCCGCCATCATCTCCACCTCTGATTCGGAAAATTTCGAAAACGGCTCCGTGCGTGAGCGAGACGACAAACACGTTGCCGTTCGGGCCGGTCTCGATATCGGTGCCTGACCCGAAGTTCCGGCCGATCAGCAGGCTTTCGCTCTCGGTGATCTCATGCTTGGCAAGATTATCGGCCACTCGATCCTCCAGCCGAGGGTCGTCCACCGCGATCATATTGCGGTTGCCGGTCAGGTTGAAGTGGAACAGGTAGCCTCCCTCCAGAGCCGGTATGGCTGCTCCCACAAACAGATCGTTCTCGAACTGCGGTCCCAGGGCACTGCTGTTCACGAAGCCGATGCCGCCAGGAGCCACTTCCCACTTCCAGCTGAACTCGGGATCCTGGTATGTAGCGCCGGGAATCATGAACAGGCGCGATAAAGCCTCCTCAGGAGAATCGGCAATGTTGGTGGGCGGCCAGCGTAATTGCTGCAAGGCAGGGAATGTTGCAGGAGGTGCGAAAAACGTTGTTTCGATCTCCTTGTATTGTTCGATGCGCTCCACCGGTCCCATAATCTGGATCCAACCGCCGTTCAGGCCGGGCTCGACGAGATTCAGCTCGCTAAAGGTATCGTCGCCGTTCTCCTGGAGCCAGATATTCCCGGAGGCGGGATCAACTGCCAGCCCGAAGCTGTTGCGGTGTCCGTAAGAGAAGATCTTCTGGATGTTTTCACCTGCCCTACCGCCGATGGCCGCGCCCGCCTCGAAGAACGGATTATCCTCAGGAGCCGTGCCGTCCGGGTTCAGGCGCAGGATCGCGCCCGTCAGATGCGCGTCGTCAGGCTCGGGGCCGCCGAACTGGTCATCCGGGACCATCTCATCCTCGCCCGGGCAGTCATAGACGTCCGTTGGCCCACAGGGAAGGTTCTGCAATTGGCCGCGCCGTCCCACATCTCCGATGAAGATGTAGAGCATGCCGTCCTGTCCAAAGGCCAGCACGCCGCCGTCATGGTTGCCGCGCGGCGGCTGCTCTTCATCGCCCTGATCAGGCGGCACAGGCGCGCCATCATGCTGGAAGGCACGTAGCATGATCAGATTATGGTCGTAGGTGAGCATGCTGCCATCCCAGGTGAAGCGGTCGACGCGGTTGCCGAGCAGAGGCACGGCCAGGATATCATCAGTATCTCCCTCGCCAAGTTCCGGGGTATCGTCACACTCATCTTGTGTGGGGAAGAATGGATCTTCCTCCGGTGGAGGCGGCGCGATACAGCTCCAATAGAGATAGACTCCCGGGTCAGTTGGGAAATCCGGATGCAGAGCAATCCCCAGCAGGCCGCGCTCTGAGGCAAAGTTGACCGCCAAGTCCAGAACGGTTCCCTGCACCTCTCCGTTCATCACGTGCTTCACCTGCCCGGTATTCTTCTCCAGGACCAGGAATTCATCCGGGCCGATGAATGCCATGGTGGTCGGGCTATCCAGCCCGTCGACCACCGTCCGCACCCCCAGCTGCGGGTGCAGCATTTCCGGTCCCTCCTCTTCATCCTGGGCGGAGGCGAAATTGACCGAAGTGAAGCTCATGAGCAGGGAGAGAGCGATGAAGAGTGTCCCCATTCTCGTCCAAAATCCTTTTCGAGTCATTTCAGGTTACTCCTTTCCAATTGTGATTTGGAACGAACTAGAACTCGCCTGTATCGAACATCCAGGCGACTTGACCGGAGCCAAGCAGTTCCCGGGCTCGTCGGATTGGCTGAAATTGAGGCTGAAGTGTAGGGGAGATGAGGGGCAAGCCCGGCAATTACAGCTTGCCGGTCGTTACCAGATAGAAATCATGCCAGAGTCACATCCTACGGAAGGATGTATACAAGGCACAACAATATGTACGCAGGCGGGGAGAATATGGATGTATCAGAAATGAGAATTTTCTAATTCAGGGGTTAAAAAGCGGTCCGCCCAGCACTCTGGCCCCCGTAGGCTGCGGACTGCCACCGGCAGGCTCGATGGTGATGCCAACGTCCGAGTATTCGAGCAGGGAACCGGCGACCTTGATCCGCATGCCGCCGTAGCTCTCCTCATCTGTCGAGAAGACAGCCCCGCTGGTCCGTTCGCCATTGCGGATCAGCCAGACCTGGTACTGCTGGTCCTCACCGAGGGGCGGCAGGCCATCCACCACCACAGCTCCATTCCTGCCATCCGCACCGACAAGGACAAAGCCTGTTGCGCCCGGCGCCTGGTCTGTCGCCTGGAGCGGGATGGCCCGCATCCCGCCGGGGGCAGTGATGAACTCCAACTGGTTGAGCCGCTGCCACAGGGACAGCGTAAAAGCGGCCAGTGCGATGATCAGTGCGAGACTCGCCAGTCCCCAGAGCGGCAGGAACCGCTCCAGCCACGGGTGCTGCGGCGCCTCGGCAGGGACAGGCCGGTGGGTGCGCCCCACCTGAACGCGCTGCATGAGCTGCTCTCTTAGCTTTGGTGAGGGCGCCGCGGCGGGCGCGGCAAAGCTCAACCCCGCGGCAACATCCTGGAATGCCTGTGACTCGGCCCGGCAGATCAAGCAGCTTGCCAGATGCTCCTCCACCTGATCGGCTTCATCAGCATCCAGGCTGCCCAGGGCGAAAGCGGGCAACAAATCGGATACATGAGTCTCGTCGAACATTGAAATTCCTTGCTAGTCCTCTTCTGACATATTGTACGTATTGATCGCCTGTGCGGATTTATCTGCAGACTCCTGTTCATCATGCAGGAAGTCCCGCAGCTTCTGCATAGCCAGCCTGATGCGTGTTTTGATCGTCCCAAGCGGTTGTTTCAGCATCTCCGCGATCTGGGTCTGAGTATAGCCGCCAAAATAGGCCAGGAGGAGGGCCTGCTTTTGTTCGGCCGGCAGACGGGCAATGGCGGCCTGGATGCGGGCGCGGCGCAGCGAATGCTCAGCCTGTTCCTGCGGATCCGGCGTTGGGGCGGCGCCAGTGAGAGGCGTGATCTCATCCCAGTTCAACGCGGATTGGTCCGGCCTTACGCCGCGGCGGCGCAGCACATCGATCGCATGGTGGCGGGCGATATGAGTCAGCCAGGTGCTCACCCGGGCCTGCTCGGCGCGGTACAAACCCGCTTTTTGCCAGACGCGCAGGAATACATCCAGGGTGATCTCTTCGGCGGTGGCCCGGTCGCCGACGATCATCAGCGCCAGGCTGAAGATCGGTCGGTTATAGCGTTCATAGAGCTGCTCCAGCGCGCCGGTATGGGACCGGGCAATCAGGCCGATCAGCGTTTCATCGTCAAAACGAGCGTAATCCGCGGAGGAAGTCATAATGCGGCAATTCGAGAGACCAGAATCGCGCTACTGGCACGATGCTGTTCGAGGTCAGAAAGATATTGTACCCTCACTTTGCACAACTCTTAGCGTATTGGTAACTTTGTTGAGCCTGTGGCGCGGCTGGATCGGATTGACAAATCCAGCCCGCCTGTATCAGGAATTCCTTACGGGGGTTTGGCAATGCCCTCGAGCAAGGCACGCTGTGCTTCTCCTGGCACCGGATTTATAATCGACGCATGAAACAAACCCTCGACCGCTTCATTCTTGCTATTCCGCTCCTCTTTATCAAGCAATTCCCCTACGCCTGGATCGCGGTCGTTGCCCTGTGGACGTGGCCGCCGGTCGTCCCGGGATTTCTTCTTCTGATCATCGTGATCGGGATGCTGATGCTGCGCTGGCAGTCCCGGGCCTGGATCTCGAACCTGCGCCGCGAGCATGCTTTTAGAGAGGGGAAGTTTTACATCGACGAGCCAGAGATCCCCTGGCCGGATTCCGCGCGAAGGATACTGGTCCTGCTTATCGGCGCTGGGCTGCTCGCCTGGTTGCTGGACGGTCAGTTCCGGTTGAACTCCTGGCAGTTATTCTCCCTGATTGTCGGGTTTACGCTTCTTTACAACGACACGCGCTTCTTCGGCGCGCCGGTTACGTACATCATCACAGACCGGGGGATCGGCATCCACTTCATTCCGGGTCATATCGACTATCGCCTGTTCCTGCCCTTCAGGGAGATCAGCCGAATCGAGAAAAGCATCTACCAGAAGGATAAGGGCTGGGATCTGTTCGCACGCACGCGGGATGTGACGGATGGGCTGCTGATGACCCCGAAAAGTCTGAACGGGTTCACGAAGCAGATCGATAAATTGTTCATTGCCCCAAAGGATATAGAAAAATTCCTCGAGCAGTTGCCGCACGGGTATGCGTAGAAACGCTGGAAGGTTTCTGCCGACAAACTTCAAATAATGTTCCCCGCTCCACACGCTTAGTATGGAGATCACTGGCATTATCAGTACAACTCAAGTTCTGGTCTCCAAGTAACTTTTTCTCATGGCACTTTAAGGTAAACGCGTTTCCAGGAAGCCTTATAATTAGATTAGAGAACCCCTCGTGAGAAGGGCGCCTAAAGTAGTGGTCTTGCAAGGCTTGCAGCTCAGTCTGTCAACTCAGGCTGGAAAGGAGGAGTAACGGGCAAGAATAGGTCATCTAATTCACATTTTGGAACACTCATCAGCTATTCTAAGGAGTTTAAATCGATGAAACGTATATCTCTTTCCGGCTTGTTGGTCATAAGCCTGTTGTTGAGCAGTATTCTTGTCTCGGGTGCACGTCCGAACAAAATGATCGGCGTGAATGTCGTGCTGAATACGGATATTACGAATTCAATTCTTGCTGATCTCGGTAAGTATGGCAAAGTTCGAGATGCGGTTTATGCCATTGACGCGGTGACGATGCAGGCCCGCGAGAGTAATCTGAACACGATTAGAGCGCTCCCATATGTTGCCGCGGCGAACCCGGATGCGGAAGTCAGAGGCGCGCCGGTCGATACGGTTGCGGCGACCGATTTTACAAATGGTCTCAACACCTGGGATCAGGATGCCATCAACGTGACAGATTTCTTGCCTGGCCCGACCCCAGACCGCGTCATTGGCTTTGACGGATCCGGTGTATATGTAGCAGTGCTCGATACCGGCCTGGCCGATTCCTGGCGGCAGTACTTCCCTCAGGAGCGCATCGCCGAGGAGTTTGCGATTGCATTTGGCGGCGGTGGCGGTAATAATGGAACTGTCTCAACCCAGCCGAATAAGTGGGAGCATGACCAGCATACCCATGGTACGCATGTAACCAGCACTATCCTGGGTTACAGCCTCTTCGGCACGCCGATCAATGGCACGGCGCCGAAGGCAACCGTGATCCCGGTCAAAGTGCTGAATCAGAACGGCTTCGGCTGGGAATCCGTGGTTGCGCGCGGCATCGTCTATGTGGCTGACCTGAAAGCCAATGGCGAACTTGGTTCTTCTCCGGTTGTCATTAATATGTCGCTCGGTGGACCTGCGGATGCCATGGTAGAAGCTGCAGTTGATTATGCAATCGAGCAGGGTGTAATTGTCGTCGCCTCAGCCGGCAATGAAGGTGAAGAAGGCATGGGCTATCCTGGCGCGTATCCACAGGTTATTTCTGCTGCCGCCTCCGGCTGGGTTGGCGAATGGGCACCACCTGGTAACTTCAGTTGGTGGTTCAACCGCGACGTGGCTGACCCAACAAACCCGGCTGACTTCTATATCACCGATTTCTCCAGCCGCGAGCTGGCTGGCCAGGATCTGGATGTGGCTGCGCCGGGCTCATGGGTCGTCGGTCCATTCCAGCTCCAAAGCGGCAAGCCCAGTTACTTCTTCCTGGGCGGCACCTCGATGGCAAGCCCGCATGTCGCTGGCATTGCAGCGCTGATGATGCAGAAGAATCCATCACTGACTCAACCTCAAGTCGAAGCTATTCTGGAAAGCTCGGCAATTCCTCTGCCGGCAGGCTGCCGCATGGTCCTGACACCCTTCGGACCCGATCCGGAAGAGTTCTGTTGGGATACGGATGCCACAGGCTCGGGCCTGGCAACGGCTGATGCCGCGCTCGCGGCTACTCCGTAATCCAGTTTGTATCAAGTCTGAACAAACTCTCCCCCGCAGGGTTTCCTGCGGGGGATATTCTTACGCAAATTCTATAAGGCTTTATCTCTTTTCTTACACTTCAAAAATAAACTATGCTCAATAACTTCCACTGGAAAAAGGAGATCCACCATGACGTTCTATCTGCACCCTTACCCGTACCGCCGCCTGGCGCGCCGTTGGGCCGAGAACAACGAGCAGACTCTGGGCGTGAATGTCCGCGAAGAAGAGGATGCCTATATCCTTTCGGCCCTTGTCCCGGGCCTGCATGCCGATGACCTGAAGATCCAGGTTCTGGAGGACATCGTGCGCATCGACGGCGAGCATCGCGCCGATGAGCAAAACTATCTTCTGCATGAACTGCCGCACGGCCCATTCACCCGCACCCTGCGCCTGCCTGCGCCCATCGACGCGAACCACGTCGACGCGCAGATCACCGACGGCGTCCTGACGCTGAGACTGCCCAAGGCAGAGTCCGCCCGGCCGAAGCGGATCAAGATCACTGCAAGATAAAGAACCGGAGCATCTATTTATTCATGTCCAGCCCGCGCTTCTGCGCGGGTTTTGTGTTTAATGGATGGATTTACGCAACGTGTATAATTCGTCCATTCTTATCCTGGAGAAAGCCTGTGCATTTGAGAAGCGTCGTTGTTTTCGTGATCGTTTCGATCCTCCTGAGCGCCTGCAGCGCGGGCGAGTCCGCGGCCACAGCGACTTCGATCCCGACAGAAACGCCCATCGTCCCACCCACACTGACCCCCACAGCCAACGTACCGCTGGCCGTCTTGCTGATCCCGGCGGACCTGGATCCCGAGACCTCGAACCTCTACCAGAAGACCGTCTACGACCTTGCCCAGGAATCGGGCTTCCATTTTCAAGTTCTCAATTCACTCTCGCCTGAAGAGATCGAGCCCGGCCTGCGCATCGTTGTTGCATTCCCGCCAGACCCCGGGATTGCCGCGCTGGCCGCCGCGGCCCCTGAAGTGCAATTCCTTGCGATCAACATCCCGGAAGTAAGCCCCGGCGGAAATATCAGTGTGCTGAGCGGGGGTGGACAGTCAGATGTGGCTGCCTTTCTGGCAGGATATACTGCTGCACTGACAACAGAAGACTACCGCATCGGGATGATCCTTCCCAAGGATAACCCGGATGCCATCCGCGCATTGAATGCGTACGCGAACGGCATGAAGTTCTATTGCGGGATCTGCCGGCCGCTCTATTTTTCACAGTGGGCCTATCCGCAATATATCGAGATCCCGGCCGAGGAGGATCGAGCCAACTACGATGCCTATGCAGACGTTTTGATCCTCCAGTACCGGGTTACCACGATCTATCTCTACCCGGATATTGCCATCCCTGAGCTTTATACCTATATCGGGACGACGGGTACGTCCATGATCGGCGCCGTCTCTCCCGAAGAACGGCCGGCCGGCTGGATGATGACGATCCAGCCGGATATCATCCAGGCGATCCAGAATGCTTGGCCGGATCTGGTCAGCGGCAACGGTGGGATCACGGTTCAATCTCCCCTCGGCCTGAGCGACGTGGACCCGAGCCTGCTCTCCCCGGGCAAGCAGCGGCTGGTCGAGGAAAAACTGCGAGAGCTGCAGGGCGGTTTGATCAGCACCGGCGCGGGTCCTTAAACCAGAACCCCCGTGGGCGCACGGGGGTTTGGTCCAGCGGAGGCTGAAAAAGGAGGAAGGAAGTGAGGCTACACCGTTATATTGACACGTGCCATGGTTGAAAAATTCTCGCTGCGTTGACCGTGACCGAGCCATGCCATGGCTTTGATGACAAGCACCGCAGGGTTCACGGGTTTTACCAGGCACTCATCGGCGCCGGCCTGATTGGCCTCGACGATTTCCTGAACGGTATCGGCGGAGACGAGCATGAGGATCGGTCCGCGGCTGGCTGCGCGCAAACCACTCACAAGGCTGAGGCGCTCGGATTTGGATAATTGCATATCAATTAACATTAAGGAGGGACCGACCAGCCTTGCGCTTTGGAGCGCATCTGCCACATTCGATTCTGAAAGAACAATACAATTCCTCTGATTGAAGAGGCTATCCCACACAGCTGCAGTTTTCGGTTGATCAGAGATGATCAGCACTGTATGGAGGGGGATAGTATCGACATCGGTTTTCCAGGCAACCATGGGACCACCTTTCTTTAAGCTTACTTACTTGACGGAAAAAAGGCCAACATGTTACACTCGGCAGCGTACCAATTTTATGAAAGGATGCGCACGTTCGATGGCAAAGTCTAAGGTAACCATCTTTGCAGAATCTTTCCGCACCAATGTAGGCAGCGGTGCTGTTGATTCTCGGAGTGCGCCTATCCCTCGTTAACTTATACGCAATATAGCTAGCGGCGGCCACGGTGCTCTCTCCCGTGGCCGTTTTGATTCCGAGGCGGTCACGGGCAATGCCTGTGGCCGCTCTTTATTTGACTTTATCTCGGAGGAAAAATGCTCGATATTCAAACCCAACTCTTTGAAGGCCAGGATATCCGCTTCGGCCCGATCGACCATGAGAAAGATCCCGAGATCGAATCCAGGTGGACGCATGATTCGGAGTTCATCCGCCTGATGGAAACGAATCCTGCGCGGCCCATGTCCGCTGCGCTGGTTAAGAAGCAGTATGAGAAACTCGAAAAGCAGATCGAGGAAGAGAAGAATATGTACTACTTCACGATCCGCGCCAAGGCGGATGACCGTCTGATCGGCAAAGCCGCGATCCAGTCGATCGAGTGGACGAACGGCAATGGTTTTATCCGGCTCGGCATCGGCGCGGCGGAGGACCGCTGTAAAGGGTACGGCACACAGGCACTGCGGATGCTGCTGCGCTTCGCATTTGCCGAGTTGAACCTCTTCCGCGTCACTGCGATCGTCCCGGAATATAACGCGGGCGCGATTGCCTTATTGAAGAAATCCGGTTTTATACAAGAGGTCTGTCGGCGCAAGTCGCTCGAGCGCGATGGCCGTCGCTGGGACCTGCTCATCTTCGGTCTGTTGCATGACGAATGGCGACAGGCCGGAGCTTAGCCTGAGCGTAGACAAAGACAGGAGGCAGCGATGAGAGATCTATTTCGTGGAGAACTGGTCCGTTTTACGCTTGAAGAGCCAGCGGCGGCTGCCAAAGTGGATGTCCGCTGGCAGCGTGACACCGAGTTCCAGCGTCTCTTGGATAGCAACCCTGCCCGCTTGAATTCCGAGAAGAGAATCAAGGAATGGATCGAGAAGCAAATCGAGGCAGGCTTCAAGCCGGAACAGATTTTTTTCTCTGTGCGTACATTGACAGAGGATAACTGCATTGGTTTCCTGGGCCTATGGGTCGACTGGGTCCACAGCGAAGCCTGGGTTGGGCTTGGCATTGGCGAGCGTGATTTTTGGAGTAAAGGCTATGGTACCGACATGATGAAGCTCTGCATGCAATATGTCTTTACCGAGCTGTGCCTGGAACGCTTGTCGCTTGGTTTGTACGAGTACAAC
>DASTFG010000110.1:0-4805 GCA_035708785.1 Anaerolineales bacterium | reverse complement strand
TTGCCGCAGCGAGATGCATGATGATGGATGTAAAATGTTGGGCCAGCGTATCGTGAATATCACGTGCGAGGCGCTGCCGTTCAGCCAGTCGACCCGCCTCCCGTTCAACTCTCATTAAATTTGCTCGGGACCGAGTTAAGTCATCAATAAGACGTTGGCGGTCTGTACTCTGTATTATGATGGATGAAATAAAAGCACCAATGATCGTCGAGATAAACAGCAGACCTAAAATGATCATTAGGATGAGAAGCCAGTGCTCAGTTGGATATAGCATGATATATAGGAAATAAAGGCCCAGGGTTTGAAAAAATGTAATTCCAGTTGCCCAGAGAATGGGGAAGCGGCTATATACTAATGGAAGGAACATCCCTATTAACATAAGCGATTGATTGGTCAAAGAGATCATGCCGGCCCAGATCGCCCATCCTGGAACCAGATAAAGCACGCCGCGTTTCGGATTATCCCAAATGCGTAAGGTTGATATGTTTACAAAAGGGATGTACCACAAACCCAATAACGCAGAAAGAACAAGAAAGAACGAAAAGTTTATGATTCTTGGATCACTATTGTATACAAATATGATGTTCAAGATAAGCAGGCCGTAGCCAGAAAAGTGCCATACCCAATCCCATTGTTCCCATACCTCGGGGTTTTTGCTTTTTTGTAATTTCGTCACCACGGCATTATACCCTGCGATATCTGGCGGTGTTTTGCCCCGGAAATCGCAGGGTAATGTTTAAACTTACTTCTAAGCACCCGGTGCAAGGAATATTAGCATTGTTGCAAAGGGTTCCGAAATGAGGACAACAAGGCTGTGCCCAAGAATGACTGGAGTAAGACTGCGCTTGCCCCATAAGAACAATCCTCCCAGCAACAATCCATAAACCACGCTAAAGACAAATGAAAAGGCGTTGAAGCCCCAAATCGTGTGATAAAGTGCGAAGATCAAGGCGGGAACAACTAACTGCACCCATTTTGATGAACCGATTTTATGCAATTGATTCATAATGAAGCTGCGCGTAATTAAATCTTCGAGTAGTGCGCCGCCCGCCGCCAATAATGCAGTCAGAATACGGAAGCCATTGATCTGAGTTATGTTGGCATCCGGGTCAAATTGCAAGATGCTGGACAGGAATAGAAGCGCCCATACTATTCCTAGTACTAGTCCTGCGATGTTCGCGCCGATTCTAGAAGGTGCACCTAGTCCATGGGCTGTAAGAAATTCGCCAATAGAGGTTCTCTTAGTCATCCTAAAAATGACTGCAAGGATAATTATAAAGGCGAGGCAGAACCAAATTAGAACACCAGTAATGGAACCTTCAAGGGATAAGCTCTCCCTAAGCAGGTGTGGAAGCGGGCCGAAGTTAGGCCCAACCAGCACCAGCAATAGAAGCGTAACAATTGCGATCCTTCGCCAAACGGTACTTTTTTCATTCGTTGTAGTTTCCATTGTAGTTTCCATTTCTACCTCCATATTGATTTTGATGAAGGAAGTGTAGAATACTTTTATTCGGGTGACATCAAGAGAGAGATGGATTTATCAATCAATCAAAAGTTGGATTAATTAGAGAAATGCCCTTCGATAAGGTCCTTCCTTCATAGCTTCCATTGAATAAATTGATATGAATTTCATTAGAAAGAAACTGATTTACGTATGTTTTCGCTGGTTCTCACAGTAAAATTCTCCCCAACCTCCGTGCTTTTATGGCTTTCTCATCGAGGAGGATCTGAAATGCATTTTGGCACAATGTGCACCAAGCAGGATCATGCAGTGACAGGAGTTCTGTACGATATGAGAAGCGTGTATGAAGGCTTGAGCCAATTGTCAGATATGCGCAAAGCACGGGAGAAGTTGTCAAGGTTGGAAACAGTGCTGATGATCATTGTGATGGCGAAATTGCGTGGGAATGGTAAGAAGATATTTCGCCGCTCATATCTCCAAGGCTTTTTCATTACTAACTCCCCCTTTTCTCGACCCTGAGAAAACCATGTATTGAAACCTGGTCTTCTGATTTACGTAGCGATACTCCATGATAAAATACAGTAACTAACTAAATCACTTAGCGCCCAAGTAGTTACGCGTCGCGAACCCTAATCCCGTTCGGGACCGCCAAATCAAACAACTTGATGGTTACACCATCAAGTTGTTTTTCTTTTTTTATTGAGAGGAGTCAAAAGCATCGCTATCTACGTTTAGTCAAAATATTGATCGCAGGCACTTATCAATCAAAAATTGTTCAAAAACGGGGATTGTTCAATTTATTTGCCTGACTTGTTCAATGTCCTACAAAAACACACCACTATTCCTATTACAGTGAGCTCTCCAATTTTGCGCAGATACTTTTCAGTTCTGATGCTTTCTTTGAGACTAATCTACTCTTGGTTGGCACTCTCCGACGTCTAGTTGGTCGATAATCTCAGTACTGAAATCAGGTCCAAATTAAGATTGTGTATCTTGCTCAGTACGCCGTAGAGAGCTGCCTGATCTGTTAGCAATCCGGTCAATAACGTCTGCCCATTAGGGTCGGTGCAAATCGCCATCCCATCAAACCAATCAGACCAGCGATCTGCAAGATGACCTTCTACCCGAATCTCGTAAACATTAGGCGTATCCATGGGGCGAAACTCATTGGAGCAGGAGCGGGCTAAGATTCTCGGCCCATACGCGAACAGAGTTCCAGTCGCGGCGGTCATCTTTCGGAAAGATCCCGAGAGCAACAACTAAACGCAGCTTTAAAGTATCAAACGTCAACGGCAATTTCGTGAAGTCTAATCTGCCAGCAAAAAGACCTTCGCTCACCGGCTTTACTTGTGAGCGAACCGGCGCGATCCACTGCTTCACCGCTTGACGATGCTGTTCCCCGTTCAACATCGCCAGCGTGATCGACAGTGTGAACATCGCAACTCGTTTCCGCGTGAGTTCCATCCGGTGATCCTGGACAAATCTCAACGCCTCGGGCAGCCACCGTGAATTGCGAATAGGGCTGCCCAACACGACAGCAGAATATGGGGTCAGATCCTTTACGTCCTGCATCGGTAGCAGGTCTACTTGCACGCCGTCTTCAAGAAGGGTCTTGGAGATTGCTTCTGCGGTTGCTGCCGTGGAGCCGGAGCGACTAGCGTATGTAACAAGGATTCTTTCGTTCATTTTGTTCTCCTGTGTGAAAAGATTACGAATAGACCAATTCACGAGGTAGCAAGAGGTATCGTAGTGCTTCGAGCTACGTTTGCGTGGAAGGCGCTTCGCGAGAGATGAAAAAGGGTCCGAGCAGTCAGGATGTACCAGACGATGCTCAAGAGCCCTCCGATCATAGCCAGGAGCATAGAGATCTCAAACAACAAGGGAATGAATGTGGCCCAAACCGTAAAGATGGTCAGGAAGAAGCCACCGAGGATTCCACTGTAGGCAGACACCTTACTGAAGATGCCGCCGCGCAACATGACAAAAGAAATCGCAATGATCGCGGTTTCGCCAAACAGGAAGCCCATAAAAGCGCCCGGTGTAAAGTCTTCACCGTGAGCCAAGATCGCTTCCCCAGCTGCGACCAAAAGTGTCCTCTGTGCCTCCGTTGTGGCCGCAGCGTATTTTGCGCTCAGGGTCAGCATCGGAAAGGCAGCATTATTCGAGATGTACATGGCAGTGCCGACAAGGGACAGGATCACAGCCAGCGCTGCGTAGACCGGGTTTACCTGGCGATGAGCTCCATAGAGTGCTAAAAACACCGGGATCAACAGAACCAGCGTAAGGATGTTGGGCAAAAGCCCGAGGTTACGAAGTCCAAAGAACCAGTTTTCTTGAAACAGGTTGAACCAGTCTACGGCAGTCATGGTCCCAGGCTGCTCGGCACCAGAAGGCAAGAAAGTGAGGCACATATCTGTTAGCGCAACCAGTACAGCAAATAGAGCTGCAATACCGCCGCGCTTGTAGAGGCTGCTCCAATACGAATCTCTGCTTTCGACATTTGAAACGATTTGTGACATTCTGTTCTCCTATTAGATTTGTTGCACCTGCGTTTTGTTCGCCTGAGTGCGACCCATGAAGAGCTTTCCAATTGCCATCAGCCAGGCAGGCGGGGTCCAGCCAAGGAAAGGAGCCATCAGCTGGAAGGAAAGAACTTGAAGCTGATTGCTGAACCCGGTGACGACGATTGGCCGGCCACGCTGCATTGCGCGATAGCCGATCTGCGCGACACGGCCCGGCGCCATGGCATTCCGAAATATGCGCACGTCCTGCATGCCGTGGCGAGCGATAAAGGCAGTGTTGGTTGCACCCGGGCACAGCGCCGTGACAGTCACGCCGGTCCCAGTTAGCTCGGCGCCAATTGCCTGGGAAAAACTCAAGACGGCGCCTTTGCTGGCGCAGTAGACAGCGTTGAGAGGCCCAGGCGCAAAGGAGCCCGTCGAGCCCACATTGAGGATGCGGCCACGACCCCGCCGGATCATGCCAGGCAACAGTAGATGGGTGAGAGCGATGAGTGCAGCCATATTCACCTGTACCAACGCTAGTTGCTCGTCCAGGTCAGCTTCGGCAAACTCACCATACACTTGAGTGCCCGCGTTATTGACCAACACGTCAACAATGATGGATTGGTCCGCGAGCTGCCTGGCAATCGTGCGCGGGGTGGAAGGGTCAACCAGATCCTGAACCATAACGGTAACCTGAACCTGGTATTCGGACCGTAACTCCTTTCCCAGGCTCTCAAGTTTCGAGCGATTGCGGGCAACCAGGACAAGGTTGTATCCATCTTTAGCAAAAAGGCGGGCCAGCTCGAGTCCAATGCCACTGCTTGCACCCGTAATCAGGG
>DASTFG010000109.1:0-3519 GCA_035708785.1 Anaerolineales bacterium | reverse complement strand
GACGGGCTGGCAAATCATGCGAAATGGCTCGAAGAGAATAAAGAATGAATTACGAAATTCTCGACCTCGGACTGGTGGAGTATGAACACGCCTGGAAATTGCAGGATGAGTATGCGCGCGAGATCGCGGAAGGGAAGCGCCCCCCGGCGTTATTATTACTCGAGCATCCTCATGTTTACACCTTTGGCCGGCGAGGAAAACAGGAAAATTTGATCTGGGGTGAATCTCTACTGAAGGAAAAAAGGATTGCCATTCATTGGGTCGACCGGGGAGGAGATGTCACCTATCACGGCCCGGGACAGTTGGTCGGGTATCCGCTCTTGCCACTTGGAGTGCAGAGTCTCCTGACTTTGCAGAGTCGAAATCAGGAGACTTCGGACTCCTTACATATTCCTCAAGCCGATTACGTCGGCTACGTCCGCAGGCTGGAGAAGACGCTGATCGTCGCGCTGGCGCGTCTCGGGCTGGCGGCGGGCCAAAGGTCCGGTTTGACCGGCGTCTGGGTACAGCCAGATGTCCATTCGCGTTGTCCGCGCTGCAAGCCCGAAGATCGCAAGAAGCCGGCCAAGATCGCGGCGATCGGCGTCAAAGTGGATGCGCGCGGGATTTCACGTCACGGTTTCGCTTTGAATGTAAATCCGGATATGGAATATTGGGAAGGGATCATCGCCTGCGGTTTGCAGGATGAACCGGTTGTTTCCCTGGCAGATCTGTTCCCGAATCCCCCCTCGATGGCGCGCGTGAAGCAGGAGGTAAGCACGGCTTTCGGCGAGGTCTTTGGACTGGAAATTAAATGAAAAAACGGGCCTCGATCATGAAGCGGCGAGGCCTGTTTTGTTTAATCCACAACTGCTAGACCGTTGTGAAAAACGGTTAAGGGATGGTCAAAGATGAACGCTAACTGCACCGGTGTTCCGGGCTTGAAGAAAGCAATGTGCGGTTGCATGGCGTGAACCAGATTCCCTGAGGGAAGCCGCAGGCGATAAATATTGTAGGCACCGCGGAACTGCTGCTCCAGCACGAACGACTTGCTCCCTGCCTGCGGCTTGAACGTAAGATCGTCGAACCGCACGGCAATCTCAACCTTTGTGCCGACCGGCAGGCCAGTGGACTGTGGCAATAGGCCGATCTCTGTATCGATCCCGCCAGGGACCACCTCCCCCGGAATAAAATCTGTACTCCCCATGAACTCGGCCACAAAGCGCGTCTGGGGGGAATGGAAAATGTGCTCCGGTGTATCGATCTGCTGGATTTTGCCTCGCTGGAACACAGCCAGGTGGTCTCCCATATACAGCGCTTCTTCCTGATCATGGGTCACGAAGACCGCAGTCGCGCGCGCCGTTTTCAGGATTGCGCGTACCTGTTCCCGGACTTCGACCCGCATATCCGCATCCAGGCTGCTGAACGGTTCATCCAAAAGCAAAAGGGCCGGGTTGGGGGCCAGCGCCCGCGCCAGAGCCACGCGCTGGCGCTCGCCGCCTGAAAGCTCGTGCGGATAGCGCATGACCAGATGTTCCAGGCCAACAAGTTTCAGCATCCCATGTGCCCGATCATAGGCGACCGGCCTGGGCAGTTTGTGGATCCCAAAGAGCACGTTTTGTAATGCAGTCAAATGAGGGAACAGGGCATGGTCCTGAAACACCATGCTGATCCCGCGTTTTTCGGGCGCCACGAACGTGTTCCGGTCGGTCATCACTTTCTGATTCAGGATCACATTTCCATCATCCGGACGCTCGAAGCCGGCGATCAGCCGGAGAGTTGTGGTTTTCCCGCATCCCGATGGACCCAGGAGAGCCATGACCTCCCCGCGCGCGACTGCAAAGGAGACATGATCCACAGCAGGCGCCTGTGCGGAGGGAAAATGCTTGGTGAGATTGCGAACTTCCAAAGCGCTCATTTGAAAATCTGTTCTCGTTTCAATAAAAATGAGAGGGGCAGGATTGCGCCCAGGATCAGCAGCAGAGCGGCAGGCGCAGCCTGCGTATAGAAACCTTCGTTTGCCCAGACCCACACACGGACGGCCAATGTGTCAAACCCGGCCGGCCGCAGGAGCAGGGTGGCAGGCAATTCTTTCAGGGAAGTGAGAAAAACGAGGGCGCCTCCAGCCAGCAACCCGGGCAAGATCAGAGGCAATGTTACCTGAAAAAGAGTTTGCAGCGAGGTCCTTCCCAGGCTGCGCGCTGCTTCCTCCATACTGGGGGAAATTTGGGCCAGCGCAGCCTCGCTTGCGCGGACCGCCTGAGGCATGTGCCTGAGAACATAAGCAATGACAACCACCAGGGGCGTACCATAAAGAAACGGCGCGGCGCGATTGACCACGAGCACCAGGCTCAAAGCCACCACCACGCCCGGGAGCGCATATCCGGTCTGGCAGAGCCTGGAAATGGCACGCGAAAGCCTTCCCGGATACCTTTTCGCGAAAAGCGCGACAGGCAGGGACAACCCGACTGCCAGAAATGCAGCCAGCCCCGCGCTCCATAAGCTGTTCGATGCGAAATCCAGAAGAGCCCGGGAGCCGCTTCGCATCACCTCACTCAAAAGCTGAGGATCCAGAACGGCTTGCAGACTCCATATACTTAATACGCTGAGCGGCACGATCAGGGAGGCAAAGCACACAGCCGAAACCAGGAAAAGAGCAGGCAATCGCCAGTACCCAAGTTGAATAGGAGGAGCAAGCCGCCAGTTGCTGTCGAGCTGTGTGTGCCGGGTCCGGCCCTCCATGCGGAGTTCGCTCCACAGCACAATGACCGCAATCAGGACAAGCACGCCGCTCAGCACAGATGCCGCCGAACGGTCGTATCTCCCGGATAGCTGGATAAAAATGGCAGAGGAAAACGTTTCGTAGCGAAGCAATGCAACGGTCCCATATTCTGCGAGGATATCCAGCGTGACCAATAGTGCCCCGGCGGTCAGCCCCGGCCGCAAGGCGGGAAGCGTGACCTGCCAGAGAGTCTGCCAGTTGTTGCGTCCAAAAATATGTGAGGCCTCATCCAGCGCCGCATGCAGGGAACGGAAGGCGGCACCGCTCAGCAAATAGACATAGGGGTAGAGAAACAGGATTAGGATAAAGGTCGCGCCGCCTAATCCGAACGGCGTGGGGAGGCTGACCTGCTGTCCAAGGAGGGATTCCAGGAATTGGGGGACATACCCGCCGCGCGGCCTCAGCATCGCAAGATGGACGATGGCACCGATATAGGCCGGTATGGCCAGGGGCAATGCCAGCAGCCAGCGAAAGATACCGCGTCCAGGCAGGTCTGTGCGCTCCGTCAGCCAGGCCATGCTGACACCGACAAGCGATGTGCCGGCCGTCACCGTCACGGCCAGGGCCAGCGTGTTGGCCAGCAGCCCCCAGATACGCGTCTGGAGTAGACGCGTCCATTCATCTACTCCTCCGTCGAGGGCCCGGATAAAGACATACAGGATGGGAATGGAAACGAAAGCGGCGACCAGCGCCGCGGCGAGAAAGAGCCGCAGGCTGACCGGCTGCGTCCGAAAGAACTGTATTCTTTGATTGGGGAG
>DASTFG010000108.1:0-6769 GCA_035708785.1 Anaerolineales bacterium | reverse complement strand
GGACCCCATTGACGGTGATCAAAGGGAATGTGGATCTGATGCGCCGCATGAAGAGTCTCGATGAGGAATCGCTGATGAGCATCGATCAGGAAGCGGGGCGCCTTACCCGTCTGGTGGGCGGACTGCTGTTACTGGCGCAGGCCGAGTCTGGAAAGCTGGCCCTGAACACGCAGCAGGTGGAGCTCGATCTGCTGCTCACCGAGGTTTTCCAGGAGATGACTATCCTGGCAGGCAGCAGGGTGCGGGTCCATTTGAATGAAATCGATCAGGTCTATGTGAACGGTGACCGCGACAGACTCAAGCAGGTGCTCATCAATCTGGCTGCAAATGCCATTCAATATACACCCCAGGGCGGCGAAGTCTTTTTGAGTCTGGAGAGAATCGGGGAACAGGCCCGCATCATTTGCCGGGACACCGGGCCGGGTATCCCGGCCGAAGACCTGCCTCACATCTTCGAGCGTTTCTATCGCGCCGAAAAGTCACGCACGCGCGGAAAGACCACAGGCTTTGGCCTGGGCCTTTCCATCGCGAACTGGATTGTAGAACGGCATGGGGGAAGGATCGAAGTGGATTCGAAAGAAGGTCAAGGAACGACGTTTGCAATCTGGCTGCCGGTGCAGACCAAGGGCAAGTAGCCTTGTCGTCAGGGCAGGCCAAGTCTCTGGCTTGCCTGGTTGCACAATCCGGCCCCGTATTTTCGGTACCATTCGTCCAGCATAGGGCTGGAGGAGGCGCCGGAACGCGCGTCTTCATAGATCGGCGCGCCGTAATAGACGTAGCGCTTCGTCTCTGCTGGCCAGTTCCGTTCGCTGCGTGAGATGACGCCAATGCCGCCGTTATAGCCAGCTAACGCCAGGCGGGGATTTCCACCGCCTGCCTCAAGTGACCGAGAGAGATAGTCCATACCGCGTAACGCGTTCGTATCGGGATTGAATGGATTCTCACCGACGTGAAAATGGAAGGGCATGACCTGGAATAATCCGGACGCACCGGCCCGCGACAGGGCGCGGGGATCTCCGCACGATTCGATCTGCATGACGGTGGCAGCCAGGTTTGGGTCCACACCTGCCGCGTGCGCCCACCGGACGATGTCTGCTCCCCAGTGCTGGACCTCCTTCGTAAAGATGGGGGAGAGGCCGCTCGAGTAGACAGAATGATCAACAGAAACGACCGGAGCTGGCGCCGCCTGTTGCAGGGCAGGGGCAGCGGCCTGAACGAGCGCCGCAGTTGGAGTCGGCATCTTCAGGGCAAGTATGGTTAAGAAGCCGGCAATCACAAGGACTGCAAGCGGTGTGACCAGATAAACAGACAAACAGCCGCTGCCATCTTCGTTGGCCGCGGCTGTCTGCCATTCTTCATAAGGCTGTGAGCGAGCGCGGGGCATCATGGGTTCCTCATATTTTGTTCAAGGACCCGAGCTCGAAATGAGTTCGGTTTGAAATGTGCTGTCGAGAAAAGACTCGAACGATTGAGATTTATATGTCGTAAGAACGATCGTTGCTCTGTCCGTAAACGTTGTGATAAGTAGGCTCCTGTCGTGCGAAGGATGTTTGCTGCGGGGATTTCGGGGCAGGTCGGAATGTCGTATTTGGCGGGGTCAGGCCTGAGGCGGAGCGTACCGCGGGCGGGTTGTTGGCAGGGCGGTAGGTCTGCTGCTGTGCCGGCCGGGGATTGTAATACCCGCTGCGGCGCACATCGGTCGTAAACAGCCGGTCGCCTGCGAGCGAGAAGGCGCCGATGATCAAAACCCGGATGAACAGGATCATCACAGCCACAAAGACCGGAACGACCTTTGTCAGGGTCTCATTGCTGATCACCGCGCCGCCCGACTGGCTGGTGTGGTTGACGATGGCGACGGAGACTCCCCACCAGGTGAGTGTGGCATTGAATGCCGCTCCCAGCAGCCATGCCCCAAACAGGTAATAGACTTCTCTTGGTTCGTCGGCTCCCTGTTCGGGTGTGAAGATCCGGGCGATCCCGGCAAAGTCAATGCCACAAAAGGCAATTGCCAGAATGGTCGCCCAGCGCATACCCGCAAACTGCAGATCGCCCAGGACATCGCGCAGCGCGAACTGGGTGGTGCTGAAGTTGAAGATCTCGAATGCGAGCAAGGCGCCGATAATCATGATGCCCCAAGCTGCGCCGCGCGTGAAACGGCCGCCGCGGAACATTCTTGCCAGACCCTCCCTACGATACGTAGACATCTCGACCTCCTTTGTCGAATAGGTGGACACTTGAGGTCGATTATAGAACACTTGTTCTAATACTGTCAAGGTTTTGAGGGGGTTAGCTCTGTGCTAAACAGTTTTTATCTCAGACCCACCTTTGCTTTTCCCTGGTGCGCAATGCGCCCGCGATCTGTGCGGCCAGACGGGCATTGTTCAACAACAACGATAGGTTGGTCCGCGTGGATTTCCCCTGGGTCAATTCGCCGATTCGCTCGAGCAGGAACGGCGTCACTTCCTTGCCGTGGATTTTTTTCTTCTGTGCCTCTTTGGATGCCTGTTCGATATACGGTTCCATCTCTGACTTTGGAATTGCATCATCTAACGGGACCGGGTTTGTGATAAGGACGGCGCTCTGCATCCCTGCTTCCCAGTGGGCCTTGACGAACTCGACGATCTCTTGTGGCGTCTCAAGCTTGACGCTCACCTCCAAGCCGCTGTCGCGCGAGTAAAAGGCGGGGAATTCATCCGTGTTATAGCCTACAACCGGTACACTCATCGTTTCCAGGTATTCAAGCGTGGCAGGCAGATCAAGGATCGCCTTTGCACCCGCACACACGACGATCATCGGAATGGAACCCAGAGCCTGCAGGTCAGCCGAGATGTCAAAATGCGATTCTCGGTGCACGCCTCCGATCCCGCCTGTAGCGAAGACTCGGATGCCGGCCTGCTTGCAGGCAAACATTGTCCCCGCGACCGTGGTCCCGCCGCTGGCTTCTTTCGACATGACGGTCGCAAAGTCGCGCGGACCTACTTTGTAGGCATCCTCCTGCCTGGCAAGTCTCTCGAGTTCGGGCTCGTTCAATCCGATACGAAGCTGTCCATCCAGAAAAGCGATCGTCGCGGGCGTCGCACCTTCTTCGCGGATGGTTCTTTCCATGTCGTGTGCCAGCGTCAGGTTTTGTGGGCGGGGCAAACCGTGCGTAATCACCGTGGACTCGAGGGCAACAATGGGCAGGGAAAGCCTCTTTGCTCTTGATATATCTGCTGAGAATGTAAATGGCTTTGGTGTTTGATTCATGGAAGCGAGGGATCTTCGGCCATGACTGGCTGTCGCGAAGCAGGCGCGCAATGGCCTGTTCGCTCAATCGGCTGTATCCTGAGGTTGGACATTTCGCGCCTCGCCCATGTCAGGTTTCGATTCAGGGGAGGTGTCGCCTACCCAGTGCCAATCGGTAAAGCCCATGACTTTTGAAATGATATCGATAGCTTTTAAGATGCTTGGTGAAACAGTCTCGCCCTTCTCATTCATGAAGTCGACCGCTTCGATTAATTGCTGCCGATAGGCCAGGAGCAGAGAGCGCATTGCATTATTGTGTTCTCTCTCTTCGTCTGTAACACTCTGGTAAGCTGCCATAGGGACGTCCTGGATCAGGATGACCATTTTTTGAATAATGGCTTCCTCCTCCAATCGATTCAGGACATCCTCACTCCCGCGATAGAGATTCTCCTGGCTGAGTTTCCAGGCTTCCAAGTGTTTTTCCGGAACGATTTCGGCAGGCGTCTTCCAGGTGCCTATGCCGATCCAGTGCAGCTCGACGCCGCGCTCCCGGGCCTTTTCCGTAAATTTCTGGGCAAACTTGCTGAATAGATTGCTGATCTCGCGCCGAGGTGTGAAATCCGGCGCGGGTTTTACCTCTCGGGCTGGAGGGGCTTCCTCAGCCGGCACTGTGAGCCTGCGGGCCTGTTCGGCGATGATGGCTTCCTGCGCTTTGGCCCTTTCGAGCTCCGGTTTACCAGTGCTGGCCAGATATTCGGTCAGGTTGTGCTGGCTCATAAAGCTGCTCAGTTCGCCTCGGATCAGCCCGATCATATTCGGGACCCATTTGAATTCATGTTTGGATGGGTTATCCGACTCAGGTGTTACTTTGGATGTAGATTTGTAGATCAGTCGCTCGATGGCCTCTTTACTGAATGGATAAGGGAATGGTGAATTCACACTCACTGGCTTGCCATCGCGATGGACACTGAACATCATGCGTACATCTGTGGCCCGAATCGGTATTCCATCGCGACTCCGGCTTCTGACCTCGATGTCAGTATATTGATCTCTTATATCGATTGCCTCGCGTAGGCGCTCGAAGCCTTCAAGAGTCGCTTTGCCTCCCGGCTCTTTGCCTGTCGGCCCAATGACACGCGGGGTGCCGTCCGGCTTCTCAAAGAGCGCGACCGAGTCTAGATCTACAATGACTTTGCCAGGTCCGCCGATGAGATAGGTGGGTAATTCGCGGCTCTCCTCTAAAATCCCTCCCTGCGAGACCCGGATGGTTTCATTGCTGCCTGAAAGCGCTACGGAGCGGACGAAACTCCTGGCGACGCTGACATCCTCGAGCTCAAAGACGTCTGCCAGATAGAGTGCAGCGGACTGCAAAGCAATAAAAAAGGAAGCCAGGAAAATGGGCACGTACTGGAGGGTATACGGGTCGGTGAATGCTCCCCATGCGAAATCCAGGAAATCTAAATAAGGGTTTCCCGGATAGCTGGCAGCATAATCGGCGTTGAATGAATATAAGAGAACACTGCGGAGCTGCTGTTCCCAGTGATCGATAGAGTAACTATCGTGGGTCAGGCTGATCAGGAAACCGGCGAAGATGAAAAGAAAGATCAGATATAGCCTGCGCCGCGCGGCTCTTTCGGGCCTCAGGTCGAAGATCCTGTTCAGGAAAGCGTCCCGCAAGCGAACAAACAATTCCCCAAAGAGTTCCTGCTCTCTTTTCAGCGCGGAGTCGCCCGGAGAGGATGCTGACGCGAGTGTGGTCACGCGGCGTCTCCTTCAACCCACTTAATGATATCTTCCAGTTCTTCATGCTCTGCGCTCATACGCCGGCGCAGCTGCTCGTTATTGAAAATGATCATGCGTGTCCTCATCAGAAGCATCTTGAGCGCTTCCTTGATCCCCGTGGGTTTCCTTTGAATCAGGTCGCGGCTGAGCAGGTCCGCATACTGGCGGATCGCTTTTTCCTGCCCCGCAGACTCGATGAGGTTCCGCCTGCGTTCGTTCTGCTCACTTTCTGCCTTGGCGTTCAACAGCCAGCTCGCCGTCCAGTTGCGGATAATGGTTTCTTCGATTTGCGGGCCAAGTCGAAGCTCGAAGATGCCTACCGAAAGCACCTTGAGGCCACGGTCCTGCAAGAGCTTATGCTCCTTGCTCTTAATAGTTCCATGCCCGCGCTGACCGGTATCGTCAAGAAGATCCACCTCTTCCTGCGTGAGCCGCGCCTGGACCATCTCGTTAATGACCTGGAGTGCTGTCTTCTTCTCAGGCTCGGTCTTGGGCGGAGATGTTGTCGTAGACGCTGCAGGCAAAGGAGGCGGCTTTCTGATTTGATCCCCTCTTTTCCCTTCCAGCCATTGGATTGTGTTGTTCATCAGGCGATTGACCTCATGCAGCATCTTTGTATAACTGTCCAGCATCGTTTCACGAATCCCGCTCACATGCATGGGCCGGCTGAGCGGTTCGATCTCCTGTTCGGTTGGCTGAGGGAGTGGCTGCAGCGGCGGCGGCACCGGTTGCGTTGGCTTGAACAATTCGTCGAGCGTGAACTTGGAAACATACTCGCGCCAGAGATCCACGGCCAGCAAAGCCGGGAGCCGGTTCCAGGCAACGCGGTGACGCTCAGGCGGAGCATTAGGATCGACGCCTTCTGCCAATATGGCTCTATTGATGACATCTTTGTCTTTTTTTTCATTTTCCCGGTCCTGCTTCCGGATTCCGGTCCGGTACCCGAACCGTGATCCCGGTTCCCCCTCTTTTGGAAAACCGGTATCCACCCTGAAGGTGACAGAGATATTCGGGATCACCTCGATGCCGTCGCGCGTCAATGCGCTGACCTTCTCACGGCGTTTCTGGATCTGGGTAAATTCCTCATCGGTCTGGCTTTCTTTTTTCTTTTCGAATGGGTCTTCCTCGCCGTCCGGTCCAAGCATCTGGCTTTGAATATGCAAATCCAAGATGCTGGCTTTGTCTACATACTCACCGTTCTCAATGAAATGAACACCGGGACCAATGGTTTGTTTGATCATGACCGGTGTCCGCGTCACAGCCGCGCTGGCTGAATCCAGCCACAAGACTCCTGCCCCTTTCTTTCGCTCTTCTCCTTCACGCTTCACAAGTTCCCCGTTGCGGATGAAAATGGCGGGTCCATGGATGCCGAAGAAATTTGCGAACAGACGGCTGAATATCTTCTGCCGGTCTCGAAATGTGCGGACCGGCAGCACGAACTGCGCAAAAAAGGCCATCCATAGGATGAGCAGCACCGGGAAGATGCACGCTAAGTCAAAGAAAACCTCGAACAGATTGGCTCGAAGTCCTCCCATGCGGGAAATCTGCCAGCCATAGGCGATCAGCAAAATCGCCAGCCAGAAGACGATATAGAACCAGGGCTTCTTATAGAAGGGGGTCTCTTCCATCTAGCGGATATTATAACAATTTCTGGAATTTCCCCCGGAAGTTGGGCTGTCTGGCACAGGAAACTTCATGTTCGAATTTTAATCGTCTTTTTGTCATATTTTTTGCTGACACCGTGCGCTTGACCTGCAAGTCA
>DASTFG010000107.1:0-5016 GCA_035708785.1 Anaerolineales bacterium | reverse complement strand
TTAAAGAGTGGCTCATTCTGATTGTTCCGGGAGGCTTGCTGGCCATCCTGGGTTATCTCCTGGTGATGGGTCCCTGGCATTGGCGGAACCTGAGTCTTTTCGGTGCTTTTATGACTCCCGGCGGGGAGCGCCTGCTCTGGCTGCAGAGCTACAACGAAACGTTCATCTATCCTGGTGCAAACTTAAATTACGAATCTTTTCTGCAGGGGGGCTGGGACCTGGCTCTGCAGAATCGCATGCGCGCCTTCACGTCGAATCTCAGCAATGCCTTTGCCGCGCAGGGAGGCATTTTCCTCTTTCCGTTTATCCTGATCGGCATATGGCGACTGCGCCGCGATCTGCGCACGAAGATCGCTGTTGCGGGCTGGCTGATTTTATTCGCGGTGATGACGTTGGTGTTTCCGTTTGCAGGATCGCGCGGCAGCTTCTTCCATGCCGGCGCGGCGTTCCAGCCATTTTGGTGGGTAGCGGCCCCGGTCGGGTTGGAAGCGGTCATTGCAGCGGTACGCAAGCGAGGCCAATTTGCGGATCGGAATGCGCCGTACGTCTTTCAAGGCATTCTCGTCCTCCTTGCCATTCTTATGACAGCGTATCTTGTGAATTTCCGCGTCATCGCCAGCGGGTGGGCACAGGACGATTTCATTTATCCGTCCGTGGAGGCAATGTTTCTTGATCGAGGAATCCGGCCGAACGATGTTGTGATCGTCCGCAACCCCCCCGGCTACTTTATTGCTTCGGGGCGGCCAACCATCGCGCTGCCCTTCGGAGATGAGTCTACAATTCTGTCGGTTGCGGAAAAATACAACGCGCGTTATCTTGTCATCGAAAAAGATGGTACCTTTCCTGCAATCCAGAACCTCTACGATGAGCCGCAAAGCAACCCCGCATTCGAATACCTGGGAGAGGTCAATGAGGCGAGGCTTTACCGAATCGCTCCGGCGCGTTGAGCCTCGTCTCGTTCTAGCCGCTGCCGCGCTTGCAGCCGTCCTTTTTTATTTGGTGGTGAGCGCCCGGATCTTCCGCATAGGTTTCCCTCTGGACGATACATGGATTCATTTAACATACGCCCGTAATTTTGCGGAGCACGGTGAGTGGTCGTATCGACTCGGTGAGCAATCAGCCGGTTCCACCTCGCCCCTCTGGACGGCTCTTCTTTCAATCGGTTTTTTATTGAGCCTTGCACCATTTGCATGGACGTATTTTCTTGGCTGGGTTGTATTGACCCTGCTGGCGATCCAGGCGGAATCGGTCGCCCGCAAACTGGTTGCATCATACAACCCGCACCTGCCCTGGGTGGGACTCTTCTTTGTCTTTGCCTGGCATCTGACTTGGTCGGCCGTCTCAGGGATGGAAACGCTCCTGCATGCGTTTCTCGCGTTCGTGGTGCTCTCATCATTGATGAGTGGTTCGCGTCGCTATCTTGCGTTAGGTCTGCTGGCTGGCCTGAGCGTCTGGGTCCGCCCTGACGGTTTGACTCTGCTGGGGCCGATCGTCTTTACTGCCTTTTTGTCCGAAAAGAGCGGGTCGCTGCGCGGGGAAGCAATCTTGAAAGCATTGATTGGCTTTGGCGCTTTATTGATGCCATATTTGCTTTTCAACCTGATCCTTTCAGGCAATCCGATGCCAAATACGTTCTACGCCAAGCAGGCAGAATATAGGGACTACTGGTTGTCGCAGTCTTTGATCGAGCGCCTGAGCAATTACCTGTGGCCGATCATCGCCGGTCCGTTCCTCGTCTTGATCCCGGGCGTATTCATCTGGGCAAAGAGGAATTTTCAAGCCCGGAACTGGGGGGCATTGGCCGGCGTCCTGTGGTTCTTTGGTTATATCCTGATCTACTTTATGCGTTTGCCGGCTTACCAGCATGGACGCTACGTCATTCCAGCCCTGCCGGTGCTCTACCTGTGGGGCTTGCTCGGCATGCTCGAGCTGGTTACATCGCACCGGGCGAGCAGGCGAGTTACTTTCGTGTGGCAGACTCTGGTCGCTGTGCTCTGTATTGCGTTCACAGGCATCGCCGCGCGCCAGAACGCCTATGATGTGTATTGGATCGAAAGTCAGATGGTTGAGACCGCAAGGTGGGTGCGAGCGAACCTGCCGCCAGATTCGGTACTGGCCGTACACGATATCGGCGCGCTTGGATATTATGTGCCAAACCCATTGATCGACTTGGCTGGTCTCATTACCCCCGAAGTCGTTCCCTTCATTCGCGATGAGGCGCGTCTCATGGAATATCTGGATTCAAGTCCGGCCGAATATCTCATCGTTTTTCCGGGGTTATATCCACAGCTTACATCCCAAAGGGAGCCTGCTTTTGTAGCCGGCCTGGAGTTCGATCCGCTACAGATCGACGAAGATATGCAGGTCTACCGCTGGAAGTAAACTTATCACGAAACTGAAATGTCGTTGTAAGTAGGATTAATTGCTCCCTACCCGGTACTGTGCTATACTCCCATCAAGGATATTTCAAAGTACAGGCAACAGATGAATGAGATAACACTGGTCATTGCCGATGATCATCCTCTTTTTCGCCAGGGGGTGGTAGATACCCTGTCATTTGAAAAGGATTTTCGGATCATTGCTCAGGCCGCGAATGGGGATGAAGCAATCGAGCTGATCCGCTCCCTTCGGCCCAAAGTGGCGATTCTCGATGTAAATATGCCGGGACTCAACGGCCAGCAGGTCACGCATCAGGTCACATCTGAGCACCTGCCAACCCGAGTGGTCCTCCTGACCGGCTACGATGATATCGAACAGGCGATCCATGCCATCCTGGCTGGAGCCTTCGGATACTGTGCGAAGGAAATCCAACCGGAAGCGCTGGCGCGCACAGTGCGAGCAGTCGTGGATGGGAGATACGCGGTCGCAGGCCAGATCTTTACGCGCCGCGAGCTGGATCACTGGATTGATGAACAAATGGAAGGCGCCCGGCGGTCCTACAGCGAACCTGGCTCGCCCTTCCACCCTTTGTCTGACAGAGAGATGGAAGTGTTGGCTTGCGTCGTCCGCGGCATGAGCAATAAGGAGATTGCGGGCCTGTTGGGGATTAGCCACCAGACGGTGAAAAATCATGTAACATCGATTTTACGAAAGTTCGGGGTCGAAGACCGGACTCAGGCAGTTGTGTACGCGCTAAAGCGTGGCTGGGTAAAACTGCAGGATACGAAAGTTAAAAACCAGGAGTAGTGTTTTTATGGCGCTGGATACGAATACATTGGCATCTGGTGGATTGGACCTACAGGCGGAACTGGAGGAAACTGTCAGGGCCCTGCGTGAAATCACGTTGATGATCGAGCAAAGCCAGGGGGAAGTGTCGAAGCTTTCCCAGCGTAATGCTGCCATTACAACCCATCTTCAGCAGGTGCAGAACCAGCTTGACCGCATGCCGCCGCAGGAAATTCGAAATGCATATGATTCTGCCCTGGATGCCCAGCAGCGCCTGTTTGTCATGCGCGGCCAGCTTGAAAAATTGCAGAGCGAAAAGGCGCATCTGGATCGCTATAAATCGACGCTTGAGCGTGCTCGCAGTGTCGCGGCTGGTAGCTTGCCCGCAGGATCCGCCGGGGCCACGAAAAGTCCGCTGGCAAGCGTTGAAATGCTGGTCAATGCTCAGGAAACCGAAAGGCAGCGCCTCTCGCGCCAGATGCATGATGGACCGGCCCAGGCATTATCCAACTTCATCCTGCAGACGGAAATCGCAATGAGATTACTGGATGTAGACTCAGGACAGGCGCGGGATGAGCTGAATAATCTGAAGACATCTGCCATGGGCACCTTCCAGAAGGTGCGGAATTTTATTTTTGAATTACGCCCGATGATGCTGGATGATTTGGGCCTTGTGCCCACGATCCGCCGCTATACGGATGCGTTTAAGGAGCAAACAGGTCTGGATGTCACGGTGACGGTCACCGGGAATGAGCGGCGCCTGGAGCCTTACTTGGAGGTCATGCTCTTTCGAGCCATTCAGGAGGTTCTCGGGAACGCTGCTCGCCACAGCCAGGGGACACTCGTTAAGGTCGCTCTGGATATGGGTGAAGACCGTGTGCGAGTCAGCATCGATGATAACGGTAAGGGTTTCGACGCGGAATCCGTTTTGCGCGGAAACAGCCTGGGGCTCAAGCTGATCCAGGAGCGGGCCGAAATGCTCGGCGGGAATTTCGAGGTGGATAGCGCTATGGGCAAGGGCTCTCGGATCTCATTTGCGGTACCGGCTCGATCCTAAGCGCTCAGGACTCTCTCTGATTCCTACTCGAATCTCAGCGAATGCACACATACCCGCCTCGGTCTCCAGGTAGAGCCTTACTTTTTTACCAATTCATGATTATGGGTTTATACTGTATAATATTTCAACAGAAATACCTGCCAAGTAGCCAGGCAGAACCCCTCTAGAGAGGAGAATACACTATGCGTCGCGGACGAATTCTCATATTCCTTGTGCTGATTGTTGTGGTCGGCTTGGCTTTGTTAGCATACGCGCTCACCACATTTCGTGTGCCGACGGTTGAGCCAACGCAGCAAGCTCTTACACAGATCTATTACGCTGCACAAAACATTCCACAGGGAACTGTGATCACTCAGGAAATGCTTGGCACGCTCTCGATACCACCCGAAAATGTTGCAGAGGTGGAGTTCACCGTCGGTGAAGAAGAGAATCTGGTCGGCCAGACGGCGCGTTTTACGCTTGAGCAGGGTGTAATCATTACCACTGCCATGGTGGGTGAGGGCCCCGTCGAGATTTCGGGTCCTGCCTGGGCCGTTCAGATTCCCACCGGCATGGTCGCCGCGGCAATCCCGACAAATCGCCTGGCGACGGTGGCGTACGGTGTGAATGATGGTGCTCATGTGAACGTCAATGCCTGTATGCTCTTCGTTGATGTAGATCCCTCCTTCCAGACAGTACTTCCAAATTTCACCGCGGTTGTGACCGGCACCGGCTTTCTGCCGGAACAATTGCCTGTTCTTTCGGTTGGTGTAACGGGTGGGGGACAGGCTGCCAGCCAGGGACGGGTGGAGCTC
>DASTFG010000106.1:0-3659 GCA_035708785.1 Anaerolineales bacterium | reverse complement strand
CGATCGTGTTGAACGAGATCGTGACGCCGCCCGTGTTCTGGAAAGCCTGCAGACTGCCGAAGATTTCAATCCTATGGATTTGCCTCGAACCAAATCTTGAAGGGCTTGATCTCAAATGGTTTGATAGCGAAGGTAAGCTGGTTCCCATGCCAGTCAACAGGTGCTTCCTCTTCTTCTAGCAGGTTGCACTCGACCGCCTTTGCGACAGCTTGCCCAAATGTAATCGTCACTGCGCTGCGGCGATATTGCTTGCACTCGTAGACGCGCACGATCCAGGCATTCTCGTCTTCCGCCTTCTTGACGGTTTCGAGGACGACGTGGTCAGTATCCACCTCCGCCCAGGCGTAGGCACACGGCAGCTTACCCTGTGGATTTGCGGGGACGAGCCCGGTCATCGAAATCGGGCGCCGCCGCGCCGGCGGGATCGCCTTCTGCATACTTGAAGTGGGCAATGCCGCGCTTCTCCCGGTGAACGCCGGAGTAGATTTCCTTGAGCTGCCTCTGGATTTTTCCGACGGTGAAAAACAGCATGTTCACTCCATTCATGATACATCATGTAACTCATTATGAGCGATTTTTATCATGCGACATGCATGTCGCGTTACGCTCTAAAAAACTCCTCTTCCAGCATGGCACAGAGGACATGATAGATCGGCATATGCCGCTCCTGGATCGCGGCCGTGCTCTCGCCCGGAACGCAAATGCATACCTCGCACAGTGGTTTCAACAACCCGCCGGTCGGCCCGGTTAATCCGACGGTGTGCAGACCCAGGGCGCGCGCAACTTGCATTGCGTGGATCGCATTACGGGCGTTGCCAGAGGTGCTCAAGCCGAGCAGCACATCCCCCTCGCGCCCATAGCCGTAGACCTGTTGGGCAAAGACTATGTCTGCAGCGGTGTCGTTGGCGATGGCAGAGATCAGCGAAGTCTGGCTGACCAGTGAGATGGCCGGAAGTGTGCCTTGCAAATGAGTAGCAAGGTAGTCACCATCTTGAGGGTTAAGAGCCAGCAGTCTCGCACGCGTGTCTTCCGGCACAGGACGCTTAAGCATGTAGCCTTTCATCAGTTCGCCGACGATATGTTCCGCGTCCGCGGCGCTGCCGCCATTGCCGCAGGTCAAGAGCTTCCCGCCGCGGCGATAACAGTCACGCAGGACTTCGGACGCGGCCTGGATATCCGCCGCGCAGACGTCGAGCTCGGGATACGTTGAGATCAGCTGTTCGATTCTTGTCATGCAAAATACTCCATTTCAATTACTGGTAATTTCCCTCCTGCCTCCATACATCGAGCATGAGTTCCTAGTGCGCCAGCGGCATGCCGGTGTACACGGCGGAGACGGCTGTCGCTAACCTGGCGATCTCGGCTTCACGCTCTTCCGGGTCGAAGAGCCGCGACGTGTCGAGCACAAGGCTGAGAACTCGTTTTAGCTCCAGGTGGGCTATCTGCGCCGCGGTCTGAGGCATCAGGCTGCCTGCCACAATGAGGATGCCCAGTCCTTTTACAGGAGGCGATTCAAGTCGCTGTCCCTATAATCGATCTCCTCGCGCCAGAGGATACGGGCGCTGAGATCCGTTAGTATGACAGAACCGAATTTCACTTCGATCTCCGTGCCAAGGGTACAGCGTAATGCATCAACATAAAATGTTACTTTGGTAGTAACGTTGCATCAAAAGGAAATGTTACCGAGAAATCTTCCAATGCTTGGCGGATTTCTGGTCGATCCGACGGCGAAGTTCCGCAGGATTGAGTTGGACGTACAAGCTTATGAGCCGCGCTTTGGCTTGTAAGGCGATGTCTTTGCGTTCGAGGACACGCTGGTAAGGTGCCTTGGCTGGATCATACCGCTTGATGGTCTTGTTGCCAATGCGTTCTTTCGCGATCAACTTGAGTCAGGGCTGAAAGAAGTTGATGTAGAGTCGTACATCATCGTAAATACATTTTAGCAGAGCGAGTTCTGGCTCGGTTTCCCAGCGGTCATAGCCAACCGTATGGGGCACCATAGACCAATTCTTCTGCTCGAAATGCGCCTGATCGTTTTGCTGGTAAGGACGAGAACGCGTAAAGGTAATCTGCTCCTCCAGGCAGTAGCGATAGAGCAGTTCATTGATGAATTCACCGCCGTTATCCGAATCGATGCCGAGCAAAGGAAAGGGCAATCGCTGGCGCATACGCTGGATGGCTTTCGAAACCGCCGCTTGGGAGCGATGGAACAGAGCAGTGACATCCGTCCAGCCCGTACAAAGGTCCGTGCAGGTCAACGTATTCAAGTATTGCCCTTCGGTGGTGTTACCGCAATGGGCCACCAGGTCAATTTCCAGGAACCCAGGGCGTTCTTCCTCCCATTCGGTGAAGGTGCGGATGGGGATCTGCTTTTTGAGCAGGCTGCCAGGCTTGGTGGTACCCAAGCCTGCGTTTGGAACAGAGATGTCCATAGATCTCCCATTTTCAATCTTACGGGCTTTCAGATACCCTGATCGCACAACTTCTGACAACTCACGCTTGCTTTTCAGGCTCATCATGTTGCTCCTCCGACCGGCGTTTTCGCCTATCGGAAAGTAACATTTTTCCTGATGCAATTCGTACAGCCGGCATCCGGGTCCAGTTGAAGTAGAATGGAAGGACGGCCAGCCCGCAAAGATTGGACTCCGGTCTCTCGCACAAACCCGTGTTCGATCAGTTGCCGGACCAGCCGGGTAATCGTTGCTCGATTCAATCCGGTGATCTCGGCCAGTCCGGCCCGGGAGAGGGGCGCGTTCTGCCGTAGATGCGTCAAAACCGTAGAAAGGTTTATCTGGCGCAGAGACTCCTGGTCGCCTATGAATCCATTGTTGAGATATTTCACGGAGCGATATAATTTTTCGAACTAATTGCTTTCTGCAATCAATTAAATAATCCGCTCTTAAGAATCGCTTGTCAATAGGCAAAATGAGGTCGGAATGAGGAAATACGATGAAATCACGCGCTTTCTGGTGGGAAAACAGCCTGCCCATCTAAGCTATCCGCTTGCACATCTTCAACCGGTCCAGGCGAAGCCGGGCAAGGCCAATGTTGATGTGGCCAAACTTCGACAAATGTTGGAGGGCATCGCCATCGTGAACAAAATGATCGCTATCCAGTCTCCCGAACACTGGCAGGCGGTCGTTCGCGGATTCGATGATTCCATAGATGCGATCCTCCCGGTCAGGATCCCGGCCTACCCTACCGAAGTGTGGAATTCTCATCCGCAGATCCTGGTGGAGCGCGGTTTACCGGTTATCTTCTGGTCACTGCTCGAGTACGATGAGCCGGATTTCTGGCGCTGGGCGGCACGCGATATGCTCCGGACGCTGAGCGTTGATATGCATCTCGTCCGGAGCAACCGTGAAAGCATCGTGTTGCTGAAAGGACTGGCGTTCAAGCGCTTCCTGTCCGGCAGCCGTCTGGTCGTCTTTGGAGAGCAGGACTTTCCCAGGAATGCGCATGCCGTCGGCGACCGCGTAACCCGTCAATTGGGGACGGAGGTGTTGGTTTGCTCGCTCTTTGGCGCACTGCGAAGCCAGCGGCCTGCTCGAATTCCGGGATCTGGCTGGTTTTGAAGAAGCTGCCTCGCGCGATCACGTAGTCATCCTCTACGGCGACCACCAGCGCGATTTCGAGATCCTGGCCGACGTGCCGGGCTT
>DASTFG010000105.1:0-6996 GCA_035708785.1 Anaerolineales bacterium | reverse complement strand
TGCGCCTGGGCTCGGAAGAGGTGACCTGCCTGTACCGGCGCACCGAAAAGGAAATGCCCGGCGGCAAGAAGGATCGGGCTATGGCAAGAGAGGAAGGCGCGAAGTATCGCTTCCTGACCCAGCCGATCAAGTTCATCGCCGGGGAAGATGGCCGCCTCGCAGCTGTGGAGTGTCTGGAGATGAGACTGGGCGAACCGGACGCCAAAGGCCGACGTAAACCCATCCCGGTGGAAGGATCGAACTTCAGCGTAGCGTGTGACACCGCGGTGCTCGCACTTGGCTACTGGCCGGATCCTACCATCGGTAAGACGACGCCTGACCTGGAAACACATGACTGGGGCCTGATCACGGCAGATAAGTGGACGGGCGCGACCTCGCGCCAGGGCGTCTTCTCCGGCGGGGACTGCGTCACCGGGCCCGATCTTGTGGTGACGGCGATGGTCGCGGGGCGCAAAGCTGCCTGGGCCATCGATGAATACCTGAAGAACCAACAGAGCTGATTTGAAACCTTACTGAGGGCAGGTGGAAAGAGAACTGACAGGCGCCAAGGCCTGTCAGTTCTTGCTTATGATTATCAGTAGATCACGAAACAACACCGAGAAGCCCGAAATCAGGGAGCAGGTGATGCCCGCAGCCTGATTTCGGGTATTCTATCAACATTGGTGAAGTACTGATTATAATTGTGCCTCCATGCTCTACCGGATCCTGCGCATCCTCGATTTTCTGGCGCTTACCGTGGCGATCGTGATCGCCGCCGGCGGCGACACCCCCAGGCTGACCGGCCATTCGGACCGCGTCCGCGCTTTCACGCGTGACATCGAATTCGATTATCCCAACTGGGTCTGGGACGCATTGTGGATCAAGCTCGAGCAGGGAACGGTCGGATTGCCCCATCTGTTCGACCGGGGCACAAACAAACAGATCGTGTCCGAGTATCTGCGCGCCACAGAGCATCTCATCCAGACTGAAACGCGCATCGAACAGATCTTTGCGGACCCTGCCATCGAAGACAAGGACTCCGCCAGCGTCGGTCTCCGGACAGGACGCGATGAACTGATCGCGCGCCAGACCGCTCTGGCGCCTCTAGCTGAAGCCGCATTGCAGAGCCAGATCGGTGAAGCGCTCGCAGAACTCGATCTCACTCTGGGAGGCCAACCGCTGCCGCCTGTCCTCTATCACATGTCGCCCACGCCCCTGGCGTTGATCGTTTCTCCGCGTGAGAATATCCAGCAGATTGCCAATGTCTCCGTCCTGCCGACGCTGACGCTGGATGAACAGATCTTGCTGGAAGACGAGGTTGCTCAGTCTCTGGATGTCTCCACATTGATCGTGCCCATCGGCGGCGTGGGCGTCTATCCCACGATGGTGACAGAAACCACCAACCTGAGCTGGATGCTGAACACCATTGCCCACGAGTGGACACACAACTACTTGAACGTCCGCCCGCTTGGCATCAACTACAGCACCACGCCGCAGCTTCGTACCATGAATGAGACCACGGCCAGTATCGCGGGTGATGAGATCGGGCAGCTTGTCATGCAAACGCATTATCCTGAGCTGCTTGCCTCATCCGATCTATCTCCGGTTCGCCCGGGCATGATTTCGTTCGAGAGTTCTCCTCGTTTTTCGGACGAAATCCAGGACCCTGCGCCCTTCGACTTCCGCGCCGAAATGCACGAGACGCGGGTCACGGCAGACCAATTGCTTGCAGAAAACAAGATCGAAGAAGCCGAGGCGTACATGGAAGCGCGCCGGCAAATCTTTTGGGAGCACGGGTACCTGATCCGCAAACTGAACCAGGCCTATTTTGCCTTTCATGGCGCCTATGCCGATGTGCCCGGCGGTGCGGCGGGCGAAGATCCCGTTGGCCCTGCCGTCCGTGCGCTGCGCGAGCAGAGCGACTCGCTGGCAGATTTCATCAACACGATTGCATGGATGACATCCTTCGAACAGCTTTTGGGAGCGATCGAATAGAATACTTATGCACCGCTTGTGTGTGATCGTATTGACCTCACTTTTCGTTCTGGCCGCCTGCGGACCGGCACCGGCCTCGCCTGCAGCCACCGCCCCGGTCGTCAAGACCTTTGTCGTCCCGACCCCTCCAGCCTGCACGGCCATCGTCGCAGCACCCACCCCTGGCGCAGACACACCCTCACACTTCCCGCCCGAAGGCGAGGATGACCATGTGCGCGGCGCGGAGGATCCCAGCCTCACGATCGTGGAATACAGCGATTATCAAGATCTGAGAAGCGGCCTGTTCGCGGAAGTCGTGGATCACTTGCTCGAAGAACATCCAGAAGACGTCCGTGTGGTCAGCCGCGTGTTTCCACTGCTCAGCATCAATGACAAAGCTGCCCTCGCCGCACAGGCCGCTGAGGCCGCCGGGGAACAGGACAGGTTCTGGGAAATGCACAGCCTGCTGTATTCCGAACAGGAAAACTGGGTAGACCTGACAGAGGAGGACTTCGAGCAGTGGGTCACTGCGCAGGCCTTGGCCATGGAAATGGATGTCGACCAGTTCCAAGCGGACATGCATCGTGAGGACATCGCGGCTAAAGTCGAGCAAGCCTGGGAAGAGGGTCAGAAGATCGGCCTGCCCGGCACGCCGCTTATCCTGCTCAACGGTCAGATTTACGGCGGCCCGCGCGACTACAGCAGCCTGAACGACATCCTTCAGCTGATCCTGCTCGGCGAAAGACAATTTACGGCCTGCCCACCCGTTGCGGTCCAGCGCAACAAGCAGTATATCGCCACCCTGCACACGGAAAAGGGTGAGGTGGTAATCCAGCTATTCGCGGATAAAGCGCCCTTCACGGTCAACTCGTTCGTTTTTCTTGCGGGCCAGGGCTGGTACGATGGCATCACCTTCCACCGCGTCATTCCTGATCTCTTTGCACAGACGGGCGACCCCAGCGGGACGGGCAAAGGCAACCCGGGTTACTATGTGATTACCGAGATTGACCCATCGCTGAAGTTCAATAAACCGGGCATGGTCGCCATGGTCAACTCGGGACCGGACACCAGTGGCAGCCAGTTTTTCATCACCTATGCACCCGCCGCGCAGTATGATGGCCAATACACTATATTTGGAGAAGTGCTCAGCGGCATGGAGGTGCTCGAGCAGCTGACGCCGCGCGACCCACAGCCGGGCACGGAAACACCGCCAGGTGATAGCCTGCTGCGCGTGACAATAGACGAAAGATGAGTTAAGGTAACTGCATGTCCCTTGTCCTGACTTCCTCCATTGCGCGCGATGGCGATCTGGCCCAGCTTGTTGGGCTGCGGCACAAGCACTTCATCCTGACATTGCAGGCCGGGGCGAAATTCGAATCGCACCGCGGCATCCTCCAGCACGATGACCTGATCGGAAAACCGTGGGGCACGCAGGTTTTCAGCCATCTAGGTGCACCGTTTTTTTTGTTGCAGCCGTCCCTGGCCGACCTGCTGACCGACCTGCCTCGTACCACACAAATCCTTTACCCAAAGGACATCGGCTTTATCCTCGTCACCATGGGAGTCGGCCCCGGACAAACGGTGATGGAAGCGGGCACCGGCTCCGGCTCGATGACCACCGCCCTGGCGTACGCGGTAGGGCCGGAGGGACGGGTCATCTCCTATGAGGTCAAGCAGGATGCGCAAAACCTGGCGCGCAAGAACCTGGCGCGTTTCGGCCTCGACGCGCGCGTCGACTTCAAGCTGCGAGATATTGGAAACGGCTTCGACGAGACGGACGCCGACTCCTTCTTCCTCGATGTGCCGAACCCGTATGACTACATAGGACAGGTACGGGCCGCGCTGAAGCCCGGCGGATTCTTGTGTTGTTTGATCCCTACGTTCAACCAGGTGGAAAAGACTCTGTACGCGTTACGCCAGAACAGGTTTGCATTCATCGAAGTGTGCGAGCTCCTGCTGCGCTATTACAAACCGGAGCCTTCGCGCATCCGCCCCACAGATCGGATGGTGGCGCATACGGGCTTCCTGGTCTTCGGGCGTCGCATCGAACCGAGTGAAGATCCGCGGGGAACAGAGTTATCTGCTGAAGCAGGTATGGAGAATGAGATCGAGGGATAATCATGCGCCGCCTGTTCCGCCGCCATATCCGCAAAACCCTCGCCGAAGACGTGCCGCCGATCCTGCAAGAAGCAAACTTTGTCTTTGCAAAGGGTGAATATGGACGCGCAGGAGAGCTCTTTGAGAGGATCGCGCAAGCAGCCGATGCGCGCGGCGGGCCGCGTGCCCCGCTCTTTCACCTGCAGGCCGGCCGGGCGCGAATTCTCGCCGGGCAAGCTTCCCTGGGCATACCTTCCCTTAAACGAGGGCTTGAGCTGCTCGCAGAGCAGAAGCGGTTCCCGCGTTTGCATAGGCTAGGTAGGCGAATCCTGGGAGAGCTTGGCGAACGCGGTTTGAAGGACGAAGCCAGTGAAATCGAAGACTGGCTGAAAACCGTTTTGCCTTCCGCATCATCGGCTGATACAGTGGGAACACCGCCGAAGAAACCGGCACTTCCGACCCATTGTCCCGCCTGCGGCGCGACCGTCCGGCCGGATGAAGTCGAATGGCTGGACGATCAGACCGCCGAATGCGCATATTGTGGAAGCCCGCTAAGGTGAGAATTATTTATAGCCAAACAGCGCTCAAGTAGAGTCTTTCATCTTTCCTGAGAACATGCCAATTACGTTTACCGAAGCTCAGATCTCTCAGAAACTTCGTGCAGCCCTGGATCTGGCCGGGCCCTCCTCCGACGGATTCCAGGAGGTAGAACTCAACGCGGAGACGAGCCTTAAATGCGCGGCGGTGCTTGTCCCGCTCGTCTGGCATGACGAGGAGTGGCACTTGCTGTTTACGCGCCGCACGGACACCGTCGAATCCCACAAGGGGCAGGTCTCGTTCCCCGGCGGCACGTGCGAAGAAGATGAGAGGACACCGGAGCAGACTGCCTTACGCGAAGCCGAGGAAGAGATTGGGATCCTGCCGGAGGAGGTAAAGGTCTTGGGCAGATTGGCCAATCTCGTCACCATCACCTATTTCCGGGTCACGCCTGTCGTGGGCGTCGTCCGCTGGCCGGCCGTCTTCCGCGTCGGGATGAACGAGGTGGCGCGCGTCTTCACGATGCCGCTTGCCTGGCTGGCCGATCCTGTGAACCGCTGGCAGTTCGAACTGCCGGGCTCGGGGCGGACTCTGATCGCGTTCCACCCTTACGATGGTGAGCTGTTGTGGGGCGCCACGGCAAGAATGACCGTTGATTTTTTGAATGTGCTGGGGCTTTAAAATGCACTGCGAGCGGAGGGAATAAGAGAATTAATCTCCTGGCCAATGAGAAGATTACTTAGGCGGCCTGGTCTCGATATACCCTTCGAAAAACGCGAAGTGTACCCGACCAGCGCCTCCTCGCAGCAACATAAATTAAAGAGCAACTCCCCGATGCTCTCGGGGAGTTGCTGATCGACAAGAGAATTACTCTTCCTCTTCGCCTTCTTCTTCCTTCTTGCCGCGTTCCACAGCGAGTTCGGGCTCGCCCTCTTCCGCCGCAGCTTCTTCTCCGGGCACGGCCTCTGCCTCTTCCTCAACGCGTGCAAAGGTCGCGACAGCAACCATCGTGTCGGGGTCATCCAGGATGCGGACATTGTCAGAGATCGGGAGGTCTCTCACACGGATACCATCACCCGGGCGGGCGAGAACGCTGATATCCACCGTGATCGATTCGGGAAGATCGGTTGGCAGGCATTCCACTTCGACCTCTTCCAGGTTGCGGACCAGCACGGCGTTGTAATCCTTCACAGCCATAGACGTACCGACAAAATTCAGAGCAACCGTTGCAGTGATCTCCTCGGTCAATGACACGGCCAGGAAGTCCACATGCAGCAGGCGGTTCTTGATGTAATCGCGCTGCTTCTCGCGAACCAGTGTGGCATATTCGGTTCCATCCAGATCGATAGTGACCAGGCTTGAAGAGGTCAACCTTCCCAAAGCCAGCGATGCGCTGTGCGCATCCAGGGAAATGCTGATCGGCTCGGTGCGGCGCCCGTAGATCACGGCGGGCAGTTTGCCCTCGCGGCGCATCGCCTTGACCTGCTTGCCAATGACATCCCGTTTGGTTGCCTTGAGTACAACTTTCTCCATCTTTACTCCTCGAGCGCCTCTCCCCCGGCTTGATCGTGCCGGAGTACCTTCGCTCTTTGAATAGAAATTTCTGTTGGGACGACTGGAGTCGTCTTTCCAGATCTATAAGCGACTGTAGTCGCTATTACATTAAGCATTACTTTCTCCTAAACAGCGCCCGGCCGAGCAAAAGCATCAGGCCCGAAAACAGCCCGCCGACCAGGCCGGCGATCAAAGCCGAGCGTGTGTCCATCAGCGCTGTCACATTGCCTCGAACCGTGCGGCTGAGAAGCAGGATGGTGCGCGCATCCTGCACCTGGATCTCATCGCCCACCACCAGGCCAACGATCCCATGCTGGGCATCCGCGACTCGAGTGACGACCACGCCTGTAAATCCGCTCACCGATGCCTTTTCCGCCTGGATCAATCCCGTGGCACTATTATAGGCCAGCACCTCATCCGCTTCGACGCTTGCCATCGCAGACTGCTGCACGTTGACGCGGTTCGCTTTGACATTGCGCGCCGCGCTTTGCTGCAGTGCAACTTCGTCAGCCGTGATCGTTCCGGCTGCAGCCTGGTGCATCCTGACCAACTCCGCATGAACGGACTCCACGTCCGCCTGGGAGATATTGGTAACCTGTGATGGTTCCTCTTCCGGGATTTCTTCGGGTTCGATCATAAATAACCTTATCAAGTACCACTATCGCGGTACTCTCACAAAATCCGTCCCGCGCTTCGCGGGACGGGGAGGACAGCGGACGGAATTTTACCACATAATTCAGGCCGATTCCCCCGCCGTTGAACTGGGAAAGAATCGTGTGGTTGATATCAGGTAATCCCGCCTCCAAAGCCAGCGCATCGTGGTGTCCATTCTGCAGAGGGGTATACTGGAAAGGT
>DASTFG010000104.1:0-2579 GCA_035708785.1 Anaerolineales bacterium | reverse complement strand
GGGGATCTGTCCAGCAGTGGGAGCAGCGTGAGGAGACCGATGCCGATACCCGGGATCAGTACCGTTGCCAGCCACTCGATCTTGCCGATGACGGGGATCTGCCCGTAGAGCGCAAGAAATTTGAACAGGAAAAGAAAGTACCATTCCGGGCGCGGGAGATAGGATGTGTCGGCAGGGTCGGCTTTCGCTTCGGGGGCCACGCCGATGAACGTGGCGAGCAAAATCAGGATAATGAAAACACCCAGCGACACGATCAGGTCTTTGAAGATGCTGTCGGGCCAGAAACGCTCACCTCTATTAAGTTCTTGCTGGTAACGTTCGTTGATTTTCTCTTTGAGTTCGTCGTTCATGAAGCCTCCCTGAGCGGAGGGCGAAGCCCGAAGACAAAGGGCTATTTCAAATGCACCTCGACTTCACTCCGTTCCGCTCAGCGCGATGCTAATCCTCTTTCGTCGGGAAGTGCGACTCGCCGTGTTTGATGATGAGGTACAGGTGCACGCCGATCAGGCCTGCGAGGGCAGCCGGGAGCATCCAGATGTGGGCTGCGAAGAAGCGCTGCAGGGTCAGGGCGCTCAAATCCGGCCCGCCGCGCAGCGCCTTGAGGATGAACTCACCCATGAAAGGAACACTCCCCGCGATCTGCGTGCCGACCGTCGTGGCCCAGTAGGCGCGCTGGTTCCAGGGGAGCAGATAGCCAGTGAATCCCATGCCGATGGTCGTGAGTAAAAGACCGATGCCGACCAGCCACGTCATCTCGCGCGGATACTTGTAGGACGCGGTCACGAACACCCGCAGCATGTGAATGAAGACGATCAGGACCATCAGCGACGCGCCCCAGTGATGGATGCCGCGGATCAGCCACCCGAAGGCAACCCCTTCCATAATGTATTGAATGGAATCGTAGGCATGGTCGGGCGAAGGGGTGTAATAAACGGTCAGGAAAATCCCCGTTGCGCCCTGCAGAATAAAGAGAAACAAACTGGCCGAGCCGAGTGTATTCCACCAATTCCCCTGGGGTTCCGGGCGGTCGAGCAGGTTCCTGTGGAGATCGTTCAGGCCAAGCCGCTCGTCCAGCCAGTCGAAGAGCCTTTTCAACATGCCCTAGCCCTCCTGGTAGAATATTTCGAGAACACCGTCCTCGGTTACTCGAAACTCGGTAAATCGATCCAAGGGCCGGGGCGGGGGACCGTCGATCACTTCGCCGTCCCTGCTGAACGAGGCATCATGGCACGGGCACAGGTAAACCTGATCGTTCTCGGACCAGTTCACGGTGCAGGCAAGGTGCGTACACCTGCTGTTGAGGATCAGCAGATCGGCCGGATCGTCCGATCTGCGGAGGACAAATCCGCCGTGGCTGGTGGCAGTCCGCTCCCAGCCGTTGACCTGGACGCGCGTGAATGAGAAGGGGGCCGGCCTGCCGACAGGCATATCTTCCAGCCTGCCGACGGGAATCCACGCCTCTTCGGCGCTTTCTTTCAGGGCGGGATCGATCAGGTAGGCGATCGTGGGAAGGCCGATCACAGCAGTGATCAGGCCGCCAATGACCGCCGCAGTCCCTTTGATGAAATCCCGCCTGTTGATAGGCTCGGACATATGCACCTCCAGAATGCTTTGTTGTTCGTAGCTGTGCCAAAACTCGCAACGACATATTATTTCGATTAGAATATAAATGCATCTGCCAGCTTTATGGATTATAAAGGTCAACCCTCTCCTGATTGGAGGAAATCTGAAACGAATAACGTGTGAGTATTGTCACTATTAATGAAAGAAATCTGAATGGGATAATGCTTCCAAAAACCAGACTCTCAAGGAGGCTTAGATGAGCTTGAACCGGAATGTCAGCCTGGCCGCCGCCCTGCGGTACAAGGGGAAAGGGCCGATGTGGTCGTTCATCCTGCATCGTATCGGCGGGCTGGGCATGGCGATTTTTATCACGATGCACATCCTGGCGTCGTTCCTGGGCGGTCAAACCGGGGTCTTCCTGAACACGATTTACGCACATTGGCTGTTTCAAATCTTCATCTTCTTCTGTGTGCTCTTTCATGCCATCAACGGCCTGCGGATCACCATACTCGATCTATTCCCCAAATTGCTTGAATATTCGCGTGAGGCCATCTGGGTGGAGCTGGCAGTCTTCCTACCCCTTTTCGCGCTTTCGGTGTTTGTGATCATGAGCACGGCGCTGGGAGGCTAGAATGGCAACGATGAAGTCAAGAACTCTCCCCCTAAATAAACGCGGTCTCAACTTTGAGATGTTCATGTGGCTCTTCACGCGACTCTCCGCTCTGGGGATGTACGCGTTGATCCTCTTCGCGGTCATCGGCGCGCTGATCATGGGCGCGCGCAACGACATGAATCTGGCAGATGTGCTGCGCTGGGGATTCATGCCCGTCAGTACACATGTGCAGAGCACAGATGTACCTGACCTCTCCCCGTGGTCTACGCCTTTCTGGCGGCTGACGGGCAGCGCGCTTCTTCTGCTCGCCGTAGCACATGGCGTGCACGGACTGGTTGTCATCACGGACGACTACATCGACACCCCGCGCGGGCGTCTTATCACCCGGTATATCAGCATCGCG
>DASTFG010000103.1:0-3199 GCA_035708785.1 Anaerolineales bacterium | reverse complement strand
TGGAGAAATTGCGTGAGAACCCCGTACTGCGCGATATCCCGGTGCTAGTCGTGAGCGGTGGTGGCCTAACAAATGAACAACAACGCCAACTCAACGACTTCGGACAACGCCTGATCACCAAGGCATCGCTCGACCAAGGGGAATTGATCGGAAGCATTGAGAATGCACTGAAACGAATCGGATCATGAGACCGATCGGTTTACAAACAAAGGCGAGAGGAACCTTCCTGATATGTCATTTGTAATTCGATGTCTTGACTGCGGTCATGCGGCGCCATTCATGCCCAACTCCATGCACTGCCCGCAATGCAACAGTCAGTGGCGCGAGGCAGAGTATGATATGGAGGAAGTAGCTAGGACCTTTCCGGCAAGAATCAAAGAGCGTCCCTTCGATTTGTGGCGCTACCATGAGCTCCTTCCGATTCGCACGCCCAACCCGATACTAACTCTTGGCGAAGGTGGTACGCCTCTAATTCGGGCTGCTAATTTGGGTATGATGCTGGGCCTGCAGCATCTCTATATCAAAGATGAGCGGCAAGGACCCACGTCTTCCTTCAAGGACCGGCAAGCGGTCGTCACCATTGCCGCGCTCAAGGAAGGCGGGGTGACGGAAATGGTAGCCGCCTCCACCGGAAATGTTGCCATCTCGCTCTCCGCCTACGCTGCCCGGGCAGGAATCAAGCTTTGGGCTTTCGTCACCAGCCTGGTCCCCGGAGTAAAGATGCGAGAGATCGCACTCTATGGGAGTCAGGTCGTCAAGATTACAGGATCCTACGATCAGGCAAAACAGGTTGCGGCAGAATTCGCCCGCCAGCGGGGACTATATCAGGATATGGGGGCCCGCACAGTGACGGCAGTGGAAGCGATGAAGACAATTGCCTTTGAGATCGCGGAGCAACTCACAATGCAGCAGGGTCCTCCCTCGGGATCGACCAACGGTGCTCTGAAGTGGCGCACCCCGGACTGGTACATCCAGGCGGTCAGCGGCGGCCTGGGACCGCTTGGCGTCTTCAAGGGTTTTCGCGAATTGAAGCAGCTCGGCATCATAGAACGCATTCCTGCCCTCGCACCGATTCAAGCCGACGGCTGCGCGCCCATGGTCGTGAGTTGGAAAAAGGGGCTGGAAAAGGCCGAACCCGTCCTCTCCCCCCACACCCGCATCGAGACGCTCGCCACCGGCGACCCTGGACGCACATACACCATGCTCTACCGGCAGGTGAATGAAACCAGCGGCGTATTCGAAAGCGTAAGCGACGAGGATGCCTTCCGGGCGATGCACGTGCTGGCAAAAATGGAAGGCATCTCTACCGAACCTGCGGCGGGAGTGGCGTTTGCCGGGCTGTTCAAGCTTGTCCGCGCGGGCATCATCAAACCGACCGATACCGTGGTCGTGAACTGTACCGGACACACGATGCCTGCCGAGCAATTCCTGTTCGGTGAAGGCTGGACGCGCGATGTCGACCTGGAGGGGAAGGGTACGCTGGCTCCTACACCTCAGGAAGGCTTGCTCTCCGCGCTCAACAACGTGACGCCGAGCCGCTTCCCGCGGGTTGCGGTCGTTGATGACAGCGCCGAAGCACGCCGTCTAATCCGGCGCATCCTCCAATCGCAGGGCGACTTTGAGATCTTCGAAGCAACCAACGGGAATGCCGCGATCGAACTCGTCCAGCAGGAGCACCCGGATCTCGTTATCCTCGATCTGATGATGCCGGAGGTCGACGGTTTCGCCGTACTGGATATATTAAGAAGCAGGCCTGAAACTGCGAATATCCCTGTAATCGTTGCAACAGCCAAAGAACTCACGGTGAATGAAAAGGCTCGTCTACAAGGACAGATTCAATCCCTTATGCAGAAAGGGGATTTCCTGAACGATGAATTTCTGGAAGAAGTACGCTCGCTTATCCGCTAACAGCAAGTGCGGACAAGGGGCGGCGACCATGCCTGGCAGGCATGATGGAATTGGGCACCAGTGTGGTTTCAACTGATCAGGTAATGACCAACAGGTTTCAAGGTCGCAGTACCGGAATCAACGCTGCTCTCATTTCCGCGTTCTTTTTAGGGTTGATGCCCGTCTTCGGCAAGGCGGCCATGGGAGCGGACAAGTTCTCTCCGTACGCCGTGGTGGCTTTGCGCACGGGGCTAGCGACATTGTTACTCGTACTGCTCATCGTAATCTTTAGGAGACAGTTTTTTTACATTTACCCCATCGGGCTGCTCGGCTGCATATTGGCGGGCGCTATCAACGGGATCGGCTCTATTTTCTATTATGTGGGGCTGAGCAAACTGAATGCCAGCCTTGCACAGATGCTTTATGCACTTTATCCATTCTTTGTGGCATTCTGGCTTCAATTGGATAAGCAATCCCCGTCCAGACTGACAATCATCCGCATCATCATTGCAGGCTTATCGGTTTTTCTGCTCACAAGAGCGCCTGCTGGAGGTATTGATCTGTTGGGTGTGCTGTTCATGTTGATCTCGGCTGCACTCTACGCACTGCACCTTCCAATTAACCAGCGAGTGCTCTATGACGTCCCTGCGCCGACGGTAACTGTATATACATTGCTCGCCATGAGCATGATCGTCGTGCCATCCTATTTCCTTTTCGACCGAAGTTGGCCGCTGGGAAATCCTCCCTGGGGACCAATCCTGGGCTTGACGGCAGTCACTTTTCTCTCCCGCTTGATGCTATTCCTCGGAGTGAAGCACATCGGAGGGATGCAGACCGCGCTGCTCGGACTGGGAGAGTTGCTGGTGGCAATCCCATTCAGCTTTCTGTTCCTGGGCGAAAGACTGACGGCTATACAGTGGATCGGCACCGCGGGGCTGGGGCTTAGCCTTCTCCTGGTCAGGTTTGAAAAGCCAGTCACCCATGCCCTGCACCATCACGGGCTGCTGAGCTGGCTGCGGCCACCTGAATTTCCTGCCGATTTCTATAAGAGATAAATCCTCTTGTGGCGCCTTGAAAGCTTGATCAGTCCTCCGGCTCACTTTCATATAAATAACCTGTCCCGCGGACGCTGACGATGCGGTCAGAAAGAGCCGGGAACGGCTCCAACTTATGCCGCAACCTGCTGACCAGGGGACGCAGGATTTCCGGCGCCTCACGCTGAGAGGTATCGTACCCCTGGACGAGCAATACCAGTTCACGGTGCGAATAGACCCGGCCAGGGTTCTCAATCAACACTTTCAACAGGCGCCCT
>DASTFG010000102.1:0-3587 GCA_035708785.1 Anaerolineales bacterium | reverse complement strand
GAGAACTGATTGGCCTCCACCTGCATCTTGGGGAGACAGACCGCGCCTTCAATGCCTTGGAGCAAGCCAAGTCTCAGGTGCTGATCAACTATCTATCGAATCGCGAACAGTTCCGGTGGTCTCGCGAAAGGCCGGAAAGCTTGGCATTGATCGATGAATTGGAACGTTTGCGCGCAGAGCACCAGGTGTTTTATCATCTGGCATTTGACCCGCCCGGGGAACAGGATGTGTCTAGAGCCACAATTCCGCAGGTAGCATTTAGCGAAGTGACAAGCCGCGAACGGCGCATGCGTGCTATTACTGAAAGACTCTATCTGCTTAGCCATTCTGACAACGCCGCTGCTTCTTCCTACAGTGCCCTGCTTCCGAAAATCCAGGCTTCCATCGATCAAAGTACTCTGCTGGTGGAGTTCTATGATGATGGTCTGCATTTCTGGGCATTTGTGCTCGATGGGCAATCTTGTGAGGTCCAACCATTACCAGTAAAGGTTGAAACATTCGGACGGCTGCTCCTCCAGTTGCAGTCTAACATTATGGCAGCACTGCGCGTGGAGCCTGGTTCCCAGGCTGTTAGGCGCCTGACTTTGCTGGCAGAGCGTCTTCTCCAACGTCTCTATGCCATTCTCCTCGAACCGCTTGGAATCCAAAGACGCGGCCGAGAACGCCTGATCATTGTGCCCTATGGGGCTTTGCATTATCTGCCCTTCCACTTGCTTCATGACGGTGCAAGCTACCTGATCGAGAATTATGAAGTAGTTACCCTGCCAGCCGCTAGCCTAGTGACGCGCTCGAGTCCCCGTCGTTCCCCTGGCGCCCTGATTATTTCCCATTCCCGAGCTGGGAGGCTTCCTCACACGTTGACAGAAGCACAAATCGTCCAAAGCCTGTTTGGTGGTGATTTGCGTGTCGAAGAGGCTGCCACTCGCGCCGTTCTACAGACCAAGCCAACCCAAATTTTGCATATTGCCACGCATGCTCAGCATCGCCTGGACCAACCCGATCTTTCCTTTCTGGAGCTTGCTGATGGACAGTTATATGCCGACGATTTGCTTCAGCAGGACCTAAGTTATGAACTTGTCACGTTGAGCGCCTGTGAAACAGGCCGTGCGCAGGTCGCGGCCGACGAAGAGCTGATCGGTATTGGACGCGGCCTGTTATACGCAGGCGCAGGAGCCCTCCTTCTGAGCATGTGGCAGGTAGCTGATTCTTCGACGGTTGCATTAATGGATAAGTTATATAGGGCTTTGCGACAAGGCAAATCCAAAGCTGCTTCGCTCCGAGAAGCGCAGAAATTCTTTCTCGCAGAGAGTCCGGAGCTCCATCCGGCCTTTTGGGGTGCGTTCCAGTTGATCGGCGATGCCGGTCCGCTTTCCACGATTCACTAATGTTATGAAAGGAGCAATGCAATGTCAGCTCAACAATCAAGACCAATAGTCGATTATTTTCGACGAGGGCAGGTACTATTCCTTGTCGATGGTAGATGGGACGCTGCGTCAGAACAAGAGCTGCTTGAGTGGGCAACTCCAATTGCGTCTGAGCAAGGTGTGACGATCTCCATCCGCAACAGGGTGATCTTTCCATCTGTCGAAGAACTTCTTCAGGGGCCTGGCCAGGAACCGCAGGAAGCACAAGAGCCTTCGCTCCCGGATCTCAAGGTTGCCACACCTTTCCTCGAAAAATCCGGCGAGAAAGAGCCTTACAGCTCGCCGGTAGTTCAGGAAGAGGGTATCTTCGCTGTGGTCTCCGCTAATGTCCCGGAGTTAGCTGTCATACCAGAGCCTAGAGATCCTGGCAGACGTCGCAGATTGTCACAGGATGCTTCTAAATTACTTAACCTCATTAGAACCCTGGATGAAGCCCGTGGAAACGTTTTTGGAGGGACAAGGCTGCAAGTAGTGTCCCCGAACTGGTTGGCGAGCGGTGGTCCTTCAGATCCGGGAGGCACCGGCGGACCCGGTAGCCGGCCAGCCTCGTACGAAGGTCCGGCAAACACGCAAGATCATAAGATTCAGCCTGATGATGAGGACGGGTGGCTCCCAAGCATTCTAAATGTGCCGGATGACCAGAGAGGCGCAGGGGTGGTGGTCGCTATCCTAGATACCGCGCCCACGAAAGATATCGCTTCACCTGCTCCTGGTGAAAAATGGGTGATCAAACGTGCCAATGAGGCAGGTTCCTTTTTGGCCACAATGTATGATCTATGGGTAACCCAGCGCGAAGCTAACCCGCCGTATGATCCACCCGATGCACATCCGCTCGTGAGAGGATTACTGGACCCGGCCAATCCGCGCTTAACGGTTTACCTAAACCAAACGGTCGATAGCCCGAATCCAAATATCATACCGGATGGATACATGCAGACATCGAAGCATGATTACGAAATGACCGATCACGGTCTCTTCGTAGCTGGCATCATTCATTCTCTTGCGCCACAAGCTGAGCTCCATTTGTACCAGGTGCTCAATCGCTATGGTGTGGGTGATTTGGAGACCATTGCCGACGCTTTGCTGGACGTCTATACTAAGTTCGCAGGTCGACCACTCGTGGTCAACTTGAGCTTAACCATCACCATGCCTAGCGAGGATGACGAGGATGAAGATGATGAGATGCGCAGGTCGCTTCTCAATTACAGAAAGGAAGAAGAGGGAGATGAAAACTCCTGGTCTGAGCGCCAGAGATTGCAGGCACAGCGAATCTGTGATTTAGCATATGCCCTTGGGTCGAGGGTTATCGCTGCAGCAGGTAACAATCGTAAGGGACTACACCGTGGGCGGCCACGAGCCCGCTATCCCGCAGCCCTAGATAGTGTTCTCGGCGTAGGCGCACTGCCAAAGAAGAATAACCCACCTTCAAATCCTTCGGTAAAACTTACAACTGCCAGTTATTCGAATCGATCGGATAGGCCTCAACATACTGGGATCACCACGCTGGGCGGAGAAGCGGGCAAAGGGAAAGGTTTGCTTGGGATCTATTTGGCAGAATTCCCGCCCAGGAAAGATGATGACGACGGGCCTGATGATAAGGAGTCTGGTGAAAAGAAACGCCCCAGTAAGAACGGCTGGGGCTGGTGGGCCGGAACTTCCTTTGCCACCGCGATTATTAGCGGTGTAACGGCGGCTCGGCTGGGTAGCATGCCCGGAAGTAGAACCGAGGATGTTATCGTGGAATTGTTCGGAGGCCAGTCGTTTAATACAGAGGACAACGAGGATGTATTGTTCGTGACGCAAGCTCCATCCCCTCAATAAATCAGACTCACTGAGGACACAAGCCAACAAGCCCCTGGCCAAGAAACAGGGGCTTGTTTTTGTTTACATCGATGCCTGAATACTGGCCCTCTCCCCGTTTATATAAATATGGTTGCTTAATCACGACCGGAAAGGAGCCAGCATGAAGAACCACACACAGAAAGATATCTGGATCGACAGGATTGTCGCGTTGCTCGGCATCACCGTGCTGCTAATAGCGTTTGTTATCGTCATCCTAACGCTGATGAGCGAGCCAACCTATGAAAGCCTCCTCGTCGTAGGTCTGGTAATGGCGGCCGGACTGGTCAGGCTGTTATTTCCCATATCCTTGGAGTGATGGTT
>DASTFG010000101.1:0-4500 GCA_035708785.1 Anaerolineales bacterium | reverse complement strand
GAATCCTTGAAGTACAACCCCTCCGCACAGGCGCACGCCTTTATGCTCCAGGAAGCTGCCGAACAAAGCAAATATCTTATGAGTGAGGCGGAAGAAGGGTTGGCTGCAGAACTCAGCTTGAGCGGGGGCAATGCCTGGGGCAAACTCCAGGGAACGATCACTTCGCAGCTTTCCGTGGACTTCGAGCTGGACGGCGAGACCCAAAAGTTACCCATGCCCGCACTGATCAACCTGCGGACGCACCCCGAGGAGGAGACGCGTCGGCGGGCGTACGAGGCCGAAAACAAGGCCTGGGATTCTGTCCGTGAGCCCCTGGCCGCATGCATGAACGGTGTGAAGGGTGAGGTGATTACGCTGAACAAGCGCCGGGGCAGAAAAGACGCGCTGCATTCTGCATTAGACCAGGCTCGGATTGATCGTGAAACGCTAGCCGCAATGCTCGGCGCGATGGAGGCTGCTTTCCCGGTATTTCGGCGGTATTTCAATCATAAGGCGAAATTGATTGGTAAGGACCGACTTGCCTGGTGGGATATCTATGCCCCAGTTGGCAAAGCCGATACTCGATATACATTCGAGGAAGCCAGCGATTTCATCCTTGGCGCTTTCGATAAGTTTTCCCCCGAGCTTCGCTCCTTCGCAGCGCGAGCCTTTAACAACAATTGGATCGATGCAGAAATGCGTGAAGGAAAACGCGGCGGGGGTTTCTGTATGGAAGTGCAGGGCGTCAAAGAAAGCCGGATTCTTGTCAACTTTGATGGTTCGCAGGATCAACTCTCGACGATCGCTCATGAGCTGGGCCATGCCTTCCATAACGAATGTGCCTACCAGTTCGATAAGACTGTCTTGCAGCAGATAACGCCGATGACCCTGGCAGAGACTGCTTCCACATTCTGCGAAACGAGTGTCACGGAGGCAGTGCTCTCTCAGGTAAAAGACCCACAGGAGGAACTGGCCGTGCTGGAAGGCCAGCTCAACAACGCTGCACAGATCCTCGTCGATATCTATTCGCGCTATCTTTTTGAGACGGAGGTCTTCGAGCGCCGCGAACAAGCGGAACTTTCTGCGGATGATTTTTGTGAGATCATGGAACGCGCTCAGAAGGCAACTTATGGTGATGGGCTCGATGAGCGCTACCTTCAGAAATATATGTGGACCTGGAAACCACATTATTATTCCACCGGGATTTCCTTCTATAACTTCCCATATGCCTTCGGTTTGTTATTTGGCACGGGTTTATATGCCATTTATAAGCAGCGCGGCGCGGGATTTATAGATGACTATAAGGCATTGCTTGCCTCCACCGGCGAGGCAAGTGCGGCCGACCTGGCAGCCCGCTTCGGCATCGATATCCGTACGCGTAAGTTCTGGGAAGACAGCCTCGCCATTATTGGCAAGCGTGTGGATCGCTATTGCGAGCTGTAATGAACTATGGATAACAGTCTCGCAGGCCCAAGCAGGATTTGGGACGAGGAAGCTTCTCGACATTGCCAGGTCCGGAAGGAACGAACCTGTGGGACGCTCCCTTGAAAGGAGCAGCCATGTTTCATAGAAAAATACATGTTTCTTTTACTGTAACTGTGCTGCTACTAACGCTGTCGGCCTGTAGCGCGCTGTCGCCACAGACCGGGCCGACGCAGAGCGTTGAACCGCTATTCACGCCATCCCAAGATGAGCTTCCACGAACAGAGGCCGAGGTTCCGCGGGTGACAGTGGAGGAGGCAAAAGCCGCGCTCGATAGCGGCGCGGCAATTGTCGTGGATGTGCGGAGTGAGGGAGCCTATGAAGCGAGTCACATTCCGGGCGCTATTCCCATACCGCTTGGTGAGTTCGAGACAAACCCGGCAGGCCTCGGGCTTGACAAAGAACAATGGATCCTCACATACTGTACCTGACCCAACGAGCATACGAGCGCCCGTGCGGCGTTCCTCCTCTTGCATAACGGCTATACCCGCGTGAACCCAATCCTTGGCGGCTTTGAAGCCTGGTTTAACGCCGGCTATCCTCTCGAGTAATCCAGTGATCTTATCGATTGACCATGTTCAAATTGCCATGCCCACGGGGGAAGAAGAAAAGGCGCGTGCTTTTTATATCCAGCTGTTAGGCTTTGCAGAAACTTCTAAGCCCCCTCAGTTGGCAAAGCCGGGTGGTGTGTGGCTCCAGTCCAACGCAGTGCAATTACACCTCGGCGTCGAGCCCGACTTTCATCCCGCGCGCAAAGCACATCCGGCGTTCATCGTGGATGACCTGGATCGGTTGACCACGAAAGTTATAGACGCGGGATACAAGACTGATACATCCCATCCTCCTCTGGATGGATATAAGCGCGCGCACGTCTTTGATCCGTTTGGGAATCGCATAGAGCTGATGGAGAAACTCAAATGACGGACACACCACAAGTCACGCCTTGGGCCGGTTCCCAGCCACCGACCCAATCTACACTTTGGCGGCTGATGACCGATGAAGGGTTAAGTCCATATTCGTGGTCAAATGGCCCTCATGATGTCTATGCCGCGCATTCTCATTCATACAATAAGGTCATCTACGTTGTGCAGGGAAGTATTACTTTTGGCTTGCCGGAGTTCGGCAGACAGCTGACTTTGAACGCAGGGGACCGCCTCGACTTGCCAGCGCACATCGTCCATGATGCACATGTGGGTGCTCAGGGCGTCGTTTGTCTGGAAGCGCATGGATGACGGCTGCGATACAACGGAGTTATCCCGTCGTTCTATACACAGCTTTGGCAATGATTGCATTTGCTTCCAATTCATTGCTTAATCGCTTGGCTTTAGGCCGAGGAGCAATTGATGCGGTCAGTTATACAACGGTCAGGCTGGTTACCGGGGCATTGATACTGGTGGTGATTGCTTTGCTGCAGAAGAATAATGGACAGACAAAAGTACGCGGCAGTTGGTTATCTGCCGGGATGTTGTTTCTGTATGCAGCAGCTTTTTCGTTTGCCTATTTGAGCCTGAGCGCGGGAACCGGCGCATTGATCCTCTTTGGCAGCGTGCAGGTGACGATGATCCTTGTTGCCTTACGCTCAGGCGAGCGCCCGCACTTACAGGTATGGCTTGGCGTATTGCTTGCTCTGGGCGGCCTGGTATATCTGGTGATGCCTGGATTGAGGTCGCCTTCTCTTCCTGGTTCCCTATTAATGACTGGAGCCGGCATCGCATGGGGGGGTTATTCTCTGCGCGGTCGCGGCTCTGAGACTCCGCTGGCAGATACGACAGGCAACTTCCTCTATGCAGTTCCATTCATCTTGTTTGTCCGCTTGGTCTCATTGAACGGTGTTCACCTTTCCTTCGATGGTGTTTTCCTGGCAGTCCTTTCGGGGGCAATTGCATCGGGACTGGGGTATGTGATCTGGTATGCGGCCTTGCGCGGCCTAACGGCCACTCGTGCCGCGATCGTTCAACTGTCTGTGCCTTTCCTGGCGGCATGGGGTGGTGTGATGTTTCTTGCGGAGGATGTTTCCTTGAGACTCTTGTTTGCCGGTGCGTTGATCCTGGGAGGGATCGCGCTAGCCGTGCTGGGTCGTGTGCGGGCGCAGGCCTGAATTTGCTTCTGTAGCGGTCGCGGTCTGACCGGAAATGTGATGGAGGTCCCAGTCGTCTCTTTATTCAGGCGGTGGTGTTTAAGATGTTGAGTCATTCGGCATCTCATCAGACGAATCCAACCAGCCAAAGGAGAAAAAACCATGTCTGTTACGAAAGATGTCATTGAGATGGTCCAGGAAAAGGACGCAGGCCAGCCGGAATTTCACCAGGCGGTGAAGGAGGTCATGTGCTCGCTCGAGCCGACCGTCGAAAAGCACCCGGATTTTGTCAAATATAAAATCTATGAGCGTATTGTCATCCCGGACCGGGCTGTGAGCTTCCGCGTGCCCTGGGTGGACGACCAGGGCGAAGTGCAGGTGAACCGGGGCTATCGCGTCCAGTTCAACGGCGCGATCGGCCCCTATAAGGGCGGTCTTCGATTCCACCCGACGGTCGATCTGGGGGTAGTCAAGTTTCTAGGGTTCGAACAAATCTTCAAGAACTCGCTTACAACCTTACCGATGGGCGGAGGCAAAGGGGGCTCGGATTTCGACCCCAAGGGCAAATCGGATATGGAGGTTATGCGCTTTTGCCAGGCTTTTATGCGCGAGTTGTTCCGCCACATCGGCCCCGATACGGATGTGCCGGCAGGGGACATTGGCATCGGCGCGCGCGAAATCGGTTATTTATTTGGATACTACAAAAAGATCGTGAATGAACATTCAGGCGTATTGACCGGCAAAGGCGTTGAATATGGGGGGAGCCTGATCCGCCCGGAAGCAACGGGATACGGCGCGGTGTTCTTCGCCGCAGAGATGCTGGCGACCCGCCGGCAGGAAGTCAAGGGGAAGGTTGCAGCGTTAAGCGCTTCAGGAAACGTTGCACAATATACCGTGGAAAAGTTAAATCAGATGGGTGCCCGGGTGATTACAGTCTCAGATTCCAATGGAACCGTTGTGGA
>DASTFG010000100.1:0-10288 GCA_035708785.1 Anaerolineales bacterium | reverse complement strand
GCCAGTAACAGCACTGCAAATGTGTCCGGGCGCAGCCGGCGCTTGTCCTCGTTCTCCATGGAATTCCTCCGGGAAGTTCCCCTTGCTTTAATCCGCAGCCTGCTCCTTTTGCCTGGTGCCCAGGCGCGCCAGGAGATCGGGCGGCGCAACCGCGCCGATGTAAACGCCGGCGAGTACGATCAACCCACCAATTAGGAAACCGATCGTTACTGCCTCGTCGACCAGCCAGGCGCCCAGCAAAACGGTCACAATCGGCATGACTACCAGTCCATACGAGGTCGCGGAGGCTGTCCAGCGGCGCAGCACGAATAACATCAGCACAAAAACCCCGACCGAGCCGAACAGGATCAGGTAGCCGACCGCGATCCAGGTCGAGGCCATCTGTGGCATCGATGGGCTCTCCCTCCAGACGAAGGAGCCGAGGAATAGGAGCGCCGCCCCGATGCCCATCGCCACGGCGTTCGTCGTGATCGGATGACTCTTCGGAATGATCTTGAAGAGAATAGTGGACTCGGCCATGGAGGCGGCTGCGACAACGACCGCCAGCATCGGCAGAACCGGTACGTCCCCGCTGAGCTGGTCCCAGAAAATGACCGCGATGCCGGCCAGGGCCAGCAAGCCGCCCACAAGCGTCTGCCATCGAAAGCTTTCAAGCCCGTGGGCCCAGGCAAAAAAGAATGTCAGCAGCGGGGCCAGCGCCAGGAGCACCTGGAGCAGCCCGGCCTGGATATATAAAAGACTCCAATAAAAAAGCGCGTAATTCAGGCCGAAGGCGAACACGCCTGCGAGTGCCGTCCCAGCCAGGCCGCGGCCTTTTGGCAAAGGCAAGCGCATGATGAGCACGCCGGCAAAGAGGATCAGGGAGGCGGCCGCGAAGCGAACCGCCGCGCCGAAGAAAGGCGGCAATTCCATGTTGCTGAAGCGTACCGCGACCGCGTTGCTCCCGCCAAAAATCACAGCGAGCACAAAAGCAGCCAGCGTCAGCCGGTCAGGGCGTACTGTCACCATAGCACTCTCCTCTCCGAATTCAACTGTTTGTAAACCAATATTGCATGCAACCCGTGACATCCCCGATATGTCCCTCGGGATTTCCTCCATAGTGAGACCCAATACTATCCGTTAAGATAAAAGAAATCACAGTGCCAAAAGCTTGCGGGCGGTATTTCAGCACCGCCGGAAAGAAGGAGATAAAAATGGCTACCCATACGGAAAGATTTACAGACATGAATCAAACAAGCAATCTCAGGACCGTTCTGATGGCGCTCCTGGTCGGTGGGCTGGTGGGGGCTGGAACGATGCTCTTCCTGGCGCCTCAGTCCGGGAAAAAGCTGCGCGCCAACCTCGCCCAGAAAACGCACGAGCTGCGTGACCGCACGACGGATACGGTGAAAGAGGCGGTTTCACAGGTCAAATCCAAGGGCCTTCACCTCAAGGACGGCGTCCGGGACAGAGCCGAAGATCTGCAGCACCAGGGCGTGGATATCCTGGCCGAGCAGCTCGACCGCATCGCGGCGGCTGCCGAAGCCGGTAAGAAAGCACTGAAAAGCTCGCGATAATCGTGGTTCGCTCTCCCCTAACCCTTCGCACACATCTGCGTTTGCGAAGGGTTTTCTCGCGTCAGGTGCTCGTCGGGCAAGCGCCATCCTGTTAGGCGGAGAACATTGCCAGTCGGGCGCTTCAGGCAATGCCGGATCCACGGCGGTGAGGCAAGACTTCGAAGGGTGAGAGGCTTTGCGGCGGTTTAGGTTTTCAGGGCTTGCCCCCTGGCCCGGCGGTCACAGTCTGCGGGTGCCGCGCAGGATCAACAGCAGGAGGGCGGCGCCGACCAGGGCCTTGATGATCTCGGCGACGATGCCGGTCCCGACACTGATCCCTAAGACGCCGAACAGCCAGCCGCCAATGATGGCGCCCAGGATGCCGACGACGATCGCGCCGATCAGCCCGGACCTTAGGCCGCCTACCAGCGCCTCTGCGAGAATGCCTGCGATGCCGCCGATCACGATCCAAACTAAAATCTGTTCGCTTGACATGCTATTCTCCTTTTTACTCTTAACCGATGAATAAAGTATACCAAACAAACCTAAGCAGACGGCCGAAACGCATCTCATTCAATGAGCTTGTTCCCTGCGACCTGCTGCATCAGGCCGGCCTTGTCCCACCAGGTATGGTGCTCGATGATCCTGCCTCCCGAAATGCGCGCCAGCGTCACACCGGTGTAGAGGATCGATTTACCTGTCGGCCCATAGTGCAGCCACTGCCCGGTATGAGTTCCAGAGGCAGTGAATCGCACGGCCACGCGGTCTCCTTCCTCGATCATCTCTTCGAGGGTGTGCTGCAGGTCCGGGAAGGCTAGAAGGAATTGGCGGACGAAGCGTTCCACGCCCTCAGGCTGCGCAAAGATTTCGGCCGCCCTGGATAGGTCGGCGCGGTTCCACATCTCTTCGTAGATGCGGCGCATCAGCGCCTTGTTGGGGCTGGTTGACTCAAACATTGCCTTTACTCCTTTTTAAGAATTGAAGATTGCCCGAAGCATCGGGTGGGCCAACACGCATTGGCACGCGCGAATCCTCCGGCTGCCATGGCAGCCGGGAGGAATAGATGGGATGTAGAGCGATCTGGGAAAATAAAAATCTCTACGCCATGAGACGCAGAGTAGCAACATCGTACACGTGCTGAAGCCAACCTGTCAAGGTCTTATGCCGAATGGATGAGAGCAGTATTAATGTTTTCTAGAGATAAAGGTACGGGGCTCGCAGATGGCCGGGAAACCATCATAAACAATGTAAGCCGGCCTGACTCAAGCTCGTCAAAATTACGAGAGCTGATGAAGACCAATCCGTTATCCCCCAAGAGTTTGAAAATACTGAGCCTGATCTGCCTGGGCGGATTCTTCGTGTATGCCGGCTTCACGCAGATGCGCGGAAAGACTTCGATCGCGCGTCTGCAGCAGGAGCCGGTGAACCTGCAGGTGGATGTCATCCGGCAGTCACTGGGAACCTCTTGCGGCGAAGCAGTCATCGCGATGGTATACAATTACGCCTATCCCCAGACTCCGATCACGGAGAAGGAGGTGATCGATTACGCCGCTGCGCAGGGATACTTTACGCCCGGTGTCCCGCCTTTCACCAGTCCGGCCAACATGGTGAAGATCGCGGAATATTATGCAGATGATGTTGCCTCCGGCAGCGTGACGAATTCCGAACAGGGCCTGGGCCTGCTGGTCCAGAGGCTGCGGAACGGCGAACCCGTGGTCATCGACGTTCTGTCCGACTTTACCGATCCGGAATCGGAGGCGCATTTTATTGTGGTGACCGGCATATCGGTCGACCCGAGCCGGGAGAATGCGGTGACGATCCATTACAACGATCCGCTTACGGGCACAAAAGAAGCGTCCGACTGGGCCGGTGACCAGGGTGTCTGGAATGCCTGGCAAAACAACGGCGACCCGGGCGGGTCTGGGTGGTGGCTGGTGATCTCCCCCCCATCTTAAGGAGGAAATATGGCAAAAATGATCCCCGCTGCCGAGCGGGTTATCCGCGCCCGGAAGTTGATCCAACAGGCGCGTGACCTGCCCGTCCCGCAGGGCGGACTGGGCAAAAGTGATTTCTCCTATATCGCACAAGTCAAAGACTTGTTGCGCCAGGCCCGCGACATGGTCAAGTTCATCCCCCAGACCGCCGGGGTCTCTACAGAAATGAAGGATGATGTAAAAAGGATCTTCGAGGAGATCGAGCAGGCGAACCGTGAGATACTGTATTGAGATTTGGCCGGGCAGTCCTTTGTGAGATAGAGTTTTCTTCTATCAGGCGGTTTCCAGTGCATCCATGATCCAGGTCGTTACTTCTGCCCGCGTCGGAATACGGCCCGAAGAGACAACTCTTTCATTGATGACCAATCCAGGTGTGGAGAGGATGTTGTAATCCATGATATCGCTGTAACCTGTCACCTTGACGATCTCGGCGTCGATGCACATTTCCTGCATGACGCTGCGCGCGATCTGTTCCACGCGCTTGCAATTGGCGCAGCCCGAGCCAAGGACCTTGATGGTGAGCATATTGATCTCCTTATCCGTTTTGAGAAACCCGTGTTATGCAGGGACGGTTTTCAGCCAGTCCAGCAGGGTTTCGAGCTTTGGCAGATCGCGCTGGCTTACCAGCCGCCCGTCGATCAGAAGGCCGGGAATGGCATCGAGAGGGATGTGGCGGCGGATGGTTCGTTCGTCGTCCACCCGTTCCACTTCCACATCGGTCCGCCCGGTTTTAGCGATGGCTTCGGCCAGCCGCATCTCCAAGTCCAGGCAGTTGTGACAGCCTGTGCCGAGGATCTGGATTTTCATGTCAGCCTCCTTTTTGTGAAGAGAAAAGTGAATACCTATGATTTCTGAATGAGAGCCGCCAGCCGGTTCTGGCGGTTTACCTGCCAGAGCAAACTTCCCAGAAATAGGACGAATGCGAGCAAATATAAGAGGACGAGGCCGATCGTTGCGCCATCCACCCAGGCGCCATAGATCAACCCGGCGAGCGTGCTGAAGAGCGCGACCCAGCCTACATACGTCCAGGCTTTGACGCGGCCGATGATGACCGAGATGATCAGGATGCTTTGCAGGCTGAGCTCCGGGTCCGCCATCAAATAAGCCAGCAGAGGTCCGCGATGCATGCCGAGGCGGAGGAACATCTGCGCGACCGGCACCTCCACCAGAGTCGGGAAGTACATGAATACGCCGAAGACAACTCCCGCGAGATTGCCCGGCAGGTTATTTTGCCCTGCCAGCGTCTGGATCCATTCCGGTTTGATCAGGGCACGGATGACGCCCACAGCAAACACGCCTACTACCAGCAAAGGGAAGATCTGCTTGACGAAGCGCCATGACTCCCAGAGCCAATCGCGCAGCTCGCCCTCGCTCAGGCGGGCGCGCATGATCCAGGCCAGCGCCGCGGCGGCCAGCAGTACCCCGGCGGATTTTCCAGTGAAGGCAATCGCCAGGCCGCGCGGCGAAGCCTGTATACCCAATGCAGCAACCACCAGGGTCAGGCCGGTGAGCGCGAGAGCTGCCCATGTCCAAGAGTTGAATCCATCATGGATATTTTCGAAACCTTTCCAGGAAGTCAAGCCGATGGATGCCAGTAAGACGATCAGGATCACACCCTGAACCGACAACCCTTCCTCGCCGCGACTGGCATCGTAAGGGACGAGCCGGTCCAGCGCGGATTGTAGGGCCGGCACGCCATTCATGGGGAAAGTAATCTGCCCATAGGTGTCCGTCAGCCAGCTCACCTTGAGCGTCCCGGCCAGCAGGAGCGCAATCCAGACCAGGAGAAAGACCAGCGCGGCGCGGCGCATTTGTCCGTGTGCAGCGAAGAGAGCGTCTGTGGATTTGTCATGGGCCGAGTCATCCCGACGAAAGATCAAGGCCATGATCAGTCCAATGCCGATGCCAAATACCAGGGAAAGCAACAGGCGGGCGAACGCCAGGTCGGGCCCGATCACGCCGCCGGTGTAGATCAGCGCCAGGATGTTTGCGGCGGGCGCAAAGAACAGGAACGTAATGGCAGGGCCAATCCCCGCTCCCTTTTTGTAGATCCCGGCGAAGAGCGGCACGATCGTACAAGAACAAACCGCCAGCACCGAGCCGGCCAGGGCTGCGGCCGGATATGAAAGGAACTTCGGCGTGTTGCGGCCTAAAAAGCGTGTGACCGTTTCCCTCGGGATGAGCGCGGTCATCGCGCCCGCGATGTAAAAAGCAGGGAGCAGGCAAAGCAGCACATGCGCGGCCAGGTAGGAGGCCAGATTGCCCAGGCCGCTCTGCAGGAGGTCGAAGAGAATATTCGAAATATTCATCGGATCATCGCTCTTTACTCGGACGCGTATGCGGCCTGCCGCCCGGTCTGCGGCGCGCAGGCTGGGCAACTGCAAGCAGCAGAGCTGGGGATACCGGAAATATCGATGTTCTCGATCTGCGCGGCCAGCTCGATCAATCCCAAAAGCATGGGATCCCGCAGACTGTAGAAGACGAATCTTCCCTCGCGTCGTGCCAGCAGGATGCCCGCGTCGCGGAGTGCCATCAGGTGCTGGGAGATATAGGCCTGCCGCTTACCGATCTTCGCCTCGAGATGACAGACACAGGCTTCCTCACGGCCGATCGAAAGCAGAATCGCGATCCTTGCCGGATGAGCGATTTCCTGCAGAACGCTCGAGATCTTTTGGGCCATACTCATGGTTTTCATATTCAGAATCCTGAATATATTGTAGGACAAAGGAAAACGCCGGTCAAAGATCGGCGTCACCGAAAAAGCATGATGAAGATCACCAGTTTTGGACGATCGATTCCATATCCACCGTTCTGTCTATCGGGCACAAATGGCGGGAAACGTTGTAAAATGGGGTAATCGGAATATGTGGATTTCAGAAGGAGTTTTCGTATGAGTAACGAGGATCTTCGCAAGCTGCTGGAGGAGCTTCACGAGGAGCTCGAGCGCACCGAGTCTGTGGATGAAAAAGGCAATGAATTACTTGGCCATCTCAACGAACATATCCGGGCTTTGCGGGAGCGCTCGGGACAAGTAGAAGGACAGGCTGACGAATCCATGCTCGAACAGTTGCAGGATGCGATCGATCATTTCGAAGTCACACATCCCAGGCTCACCATGATGCTCTCGCAGATGATGACCGTCCTGAGCAACGCCGGAATATAGCACGGCCCTCTCAATCAGTTCAATCGATATCGGGATCGCCTAACGTATCCCTCTCACTCGATGGAAATAATAATCCCTCCTCGAGTGAGAAGGGATTTTCGTTTACGGGGTTGAGGTTGCCGTCGGCGCAGATGTTGCAGCTGCACCGGTATTGGTCGCCGCGGCGCCGCCTCCCACGACGATCACAACATAGACCTCATCCCCAAAGAATTGCCCGGTCGAAGTGGACATGCGCCAGTTGCCGCGATAAGTACCCGGGGTGCTTGGCGCCGTCATCGGCACCGAAATATCGTACTGCTCCCCAGCTGCTACTGACGCGGGCAGGGTTAGCGTCGTGCTCCCCATCGCATCGCCACCTGTCAGGGCGAAGCGGAAACCGGCATCCCAGGCGGACGAACCTGAGTTGAGCACCCTCCAGGTTTTAGTAAAGGTTTCCCCGGGATCCATCTGTGTGTTGTCGGGAATGGTCACATCGCTGACAAACGTCAGGCCATAGGGGGATGTGGCTGCTGTAGCCCCGCCGCCGATCGTTGTCGCGGCGCCGAACGGCGTCCCGGCGGTGCTCGTGGCGAGCGTAGCCAGAGTAGCTGCGGGCGTCAGGGTTGCTTCCGGTGTGTCGGTCGGCGCGAAGAGTGCGGTCTGCGTCAGGTCTGCGGCGAAGGTCGAGACAGCTTGAGTCCGGATCTCATCCGCGCCGAAGGTCACAGTGGGTGTCAGGTCGGGCACCTGCGCACCGCATGCGGTGAGCAGCAGCGCACCGACGATCATTACAAATTGGAGGCCTGTCTTTAATCGGATTTTAAGCATTCATACTCCTTTCCATAAGAGGCGCTATTTTACTGGATTTTGCTCGATCAGAGTCAAATCGGCGCAGTACAAATTTCCTACTTCCTTTCAGCATGCTATAATCGCTCCGCTATGATTTACCTGGATTACTCCGCAACAACCCCGGTGGACCCGCGCGTCGTGGAAGTCATGACGCCTTACTTTTCCGGTTCCTTCGGGAACCCTTCGTCTATTCACCGCCTTGGCCAGCAGGCCGAAGCAGCGGTCGATTCGGCGCGCGAGACGGTCGCATCCATTCTGCACTGCAGTGCCGACGAGATCATCTTCACCTCCTGCGGGTCTGAATCGGATAACCTCGCCCTGCGCGGCGCGGCGTATGCCATGCGTGAAAAGACGGGCGCAAAATGGATCCTGGCCTCGCGGGCGGAACACCCGGCCGTCACGAAAACATTGTTGCATCTCGCAAAGTATGATGGCTTCTCGATCGAATGGCTCGACGTGGACGAGCACGGCATGGTCAGGCCGGAAACCGTTTCAGAGGCGCTCTGCGACCAGACGGCGATTGTCTCTGTGATGTATGCCAACAACGAGATCGGGACGATCAATCCGATCAAGGAAATCGCAGAAATCTGCCGGGCAAATAACATCCTCGTTCACACCGATGCCGTGCAGGCTGCCGCGTACCTGCCGGTCGATGTGAATGAGCTTGGTGTAGACTTGATGTCGCTCGGCGCGCACAAGTTCTACGGACCCAAGGGAATTGGCGCGTTGTATGTCCGCAAGGGGACGCCGCTCGTCTCGCAACTGACCGGCGGCGGGCAGGAGTTGAGTCTGCGGGCGGGCACACAGAATGTACCATACATCGCCGGCTTTGCAGAGGCGCTGCGGTTGACCGACGAAGAGCGGGAAGGACGGATTGCGCACGTCAAGCCGTTGCGAGATCGGATCATCGGAACCGTCCTCGAAACGATCCCGGATTCCAGGCTCACCGGCCACATGGACTCGCGCCTCCCGCACCATGCCTCCTTCGCCTTCAAAGATGTGGACGGAAATCTTCTGCTGACCCTCCTGGATGCCGCCGGCTTTGCCTGCTCTTCCGGCTCTGCCTGCAAGACGGGCAATCCCGAGCCGAGCGAGGTCATGCACGCCATCGGCCTCTCCCGCGCCTGGGGCCTCGGCTCCCTGCGCGTGACGCTTGGTATTCAAACAACGCCTGCCGAAGTCGACTCCTTCTTACAGGTTCTGCCTCAACTGATTGAGCGAGCCAGGAAATTGAACCCTGATAAACAGAGCTGAACGGTGGTGTTCCGTTGAACCAACGAGGCGCTCATGGCAGATCTGGAAATCGACAAAATAACCGAGATGATTATTGGTGCTGCTCACAAGGTGAGTAACACGCTTGGCAGCGGATTTATAGAACATGTCTATGAAAACGCTCTCGCTCATCAGACAAGGAAGGATGGCCCGACAGTTTTACAACAACATCGGCTCTTAGTCAGATATGATAATGCTGTTGTGGGTGAATTCTTTTTGGATATGCTGGTGAATGATCTCGTGATTGTTGAAATTAAAGCTGTTTCCACGCTTGCTAATGAGCACATGGCACAAGGATTCAATTATCTTCGTGCAAGTGGTCTGCCTGCATGCCTGCTGATCAACTTCGGCCAGCCCAGAATTCAGCTTCGCCGTCTTTATCCCTCTCCAACCTGGAAGGTTTCGAAATCCGTGGGATGATTCAAACCATCTTTGTTTATCTCTGTTCATCAAGGTTATGATGACCAAAGCTGTCGTTGCTATGTCTGGAGGCGTGGACTCCTCCGTCGCCGCGGCCTTGCTCAAAGAGCAGGGCTATGATGTCATCGGCATGATGCTCCGCCTGTGGTCCGAGCCGGGCAAGGAGGAGTCCAACCGCTGCTGCACACCGGACTCGATGGCGCAGGCCCGCCGCGTCGCGGCAAAACTGGATATCCCCTTTTATGTGATCGATGCCAAGGATGTCTTCCACGACACGGTCGTGCAGTATTTCCTCGATGGGTACGCGCGCGGTGAGACGCCAAATCCGTGCCTGATCTGCAACCGCCAGATCCGCTGGACGTTCCTGCTGGACCATGCCCTCGCCCTCGGCGCGGATTTCATGGCAACGGGACATTATGTGAGGATTCGGAAGACGGACGATGGCCATCAATTGCTGCGGGCCGTCGACAGAAGCAAGGACCAATCTTACGTGCTGCACGTCCTCAATCAGGAGAAGCTCGCAAGAGCCTTGTTCCCCGTCGGGGACTATTCGAAGACCGAGATCCGCCAGATCGCCGAGAAGTATGGACTGCCCACCGCGACCCGCAAGGACAGCCAGGACCTGTGTTTCCTGGCCGGGGAAGATTATCGTAACTTCCTGCGGCGGAACGCGGCCGAGATCCTCAGGCCGGGAGAGATCATGACGCGCGCTGGCCGCTCGGTCGGCGAGCATCAGGGGCTGGCCAATTACACGATCGGCCAGCGCAAAGGACTGGGCCTGGCCTCGCCCGTGCCTCTGTACGTCCTTGGCAAGAATGCGGCGACGAACACCTTGATCGTCGGGACGCAGGATGAGCTCGGCTCCCGCGAGTTGACCGCCCGCGACGTTAACTGGCTTTCCGGAGAATCACCCGAAGGGCCGTTCCGCGCCGAGGTCAAGATCCGCTATACGGCCAAGGAGGCGGGGGCGCTGGTCACGCCGGTAAACGGGAACAAGGTTCAGGTCCGGTTCGACGCGCCGCAAAGAGATATCACCGCGGGACAGGCGGCCGTGTTCTATCAGGATGATGTGATGA
>DASTFG010000099.1:0-2931 GCA_035708785.1 Anaerolineales bacterium | reverse complement strand
GCTGCAGGGGCAATCACAACGGCGAGGCCGAATGAGAGTGCAGCACTTTTAGCGATCGTCACCCCCACACCGGTGCTCAGTGTACCGCCCACATTCGATCCCGTACCGGAGCCAGGCTGGTCTCTGTTGCAGCCCGGGTTGGAGCAGCGCGTCATCCCGGTCTACAACAGCCAGAGCCAGCAGGTCGAGTCGCTGCATATCTGGCGCCTCGATCAAAATTACTTCCGGCTGGACGTTGCCTTTGAGGAAAGGCCCAGGTCCCTGGAGGCCTGGCAGAAAGAGACGAACGCCGCCATCGTCGTGAATGGCGGTTACTATAGCATCGAAAACGAGAGATATTTTCCGGATGGGCTTACGATCGTCGATGGACAAGCCTTCGGGCGCAGTTTTCGCAGGTCCGGCGGAATGCTGGCGATCAATGAAGACAGGGCGGAATTACGGTGGCTTGCCCAAAAACCCTATAATGCTTCCGAGCCGCTGCAGGCAGCTTTACAGTCGTTCCCCGTCCTGGTCGAGCCGGGCGGCGTGCTCGGCTTTGGCGCGGAGAGGGAAAGTAACGCACGCGCCAGGCGGACTGTCATTGCGCAAGACCGAAGTGGCCGCATTCTCTTGATCGTTGCTCCGCAGGGATACTTTACATTGCACCAGTTAAGTGTCTATCTGACGGAATCGGATCTGAACCTGGATATCGCCGTCAACCTGGACGGTGGAGGCTCCACCGGCATCCTGGTGACCAACCCGCGCGAGCTCATCCCCCCGACCAGGCCGATCCCGTTCGTGATCCTGGTCTATGCTCGATAGACTCACATTTTCTCCACCCATGCCGCCCGCCATGCGGGAGGTTCGAATGGGTCCGGCCAGAACTCAAGCTGATGCACAATCCTCCGGTCCCGGATGGTTGAAAATGTGATCGCCCGGCCGGTGACGGCCCCATCGGTCACCTCCACATCCGAGACAACCTCATCCCCCTCCGCCAGGACGCGATGGACGGTAAATTCCCAGCGTCCATGCGCTGGGTAATGATCATTCACCGCGACGAAGTTCGCCCGTCCGCGAATGCGCTCCCCTGATTGGGGCCATTCGAGTACATAGTCGTCGTGCAGGAAGTCGCCGGCGGCCTGGAAGTCGTTGGTCTGCATCGCCGCCCAGAATCTTTCCACGATCTGTTTGCTGTTTTCAGGATGGGTCGTCATATCAACCTCTCAAGAGTTTACTGCTTCCTTACACTCATCCCCTTGCGCTCCAGGCTCGTGCCCCCATAATAATCGCAAACACATTCCAGCGATCAATAAGGAGCATAGATCATGGCGAAAATAAGGTTACATGCGCCTTTCACGGCCCTGCACGGCAAGATGGGAGATCTGGTCTTCCGGACCACCCGCAACGGCACCACAAGCGTGATCCGCAAGGCGGATATGTCGAACGTCGAGTGGAGCCCGGCCCAGATTGCACAACGCCAGCGCTTCCGCGAGGCGCAGCTTTTCGCACGCCAGGCCATGGCCGACCCCGAGCAGCGGAAAGCCTATGAGAAGGTCGCCAGGAGGAAGCACAAGCGGGCTTACGATGTGGCCATGTCGGATTACTTTAAGAAACTAAAGGAAAAGGAACAAGTGGGGGAAGACCAGGCATGATCTGATATTTCCACTTCAGGTTTGTCGGGATTGCCTACAGAAATGCAGGTCCAAGTCACCGGCGGACGAGCATGCTCGTCCGCTGTTTGTTTAACTTATGCCGCTGGTGGAACCTCGCACCGATTGGGACGTATGTATTGTATAACCGCCTCTGATAGAAACAGATATTCGGGAGATCGTTATGTCCATGTCCATTCGGGAACTGAACCAGCATTTTATTGACCTTTGGTGGGAAAGCGATCTGGGCCTGCCTGACCTGAGTCCGCGCTTTACAGCCCGTGAGCAGGCAGAGAACGAAAAACAGCTCTCAGGATTTCTGGAGCAGGTGGAGCACATCCTCTCCGATCCGCCGCGGGGACGGGAGGAATTCGGGGCAGTCCGGCAGCGCCTGGGCGCGGCCCTCAGGTCTCTCGCCGATCAGAGGCTCGGGTTTACGCCAGGGCAGCTTGAGCTCCTGCCCTCGAAAGCTTTTTCGGATGCCTCGGAGGAGTTTGTGCGGATGAGCCGCGCCTTTGATCCGGACCTTCGCGGAGAGGATATCTATCAGGCCGGGCGCAACGCCTGGACGGCCTGCGGCCTGCAGTGGCTGCTGGGGCTGCCCGTGCAAACAACCCCTTCCATTCTAGGCTACAGCCTGCTCTATCCTTATACAGACAACTACCTCGACGATCCGGAGATCGGCGCGTCGAGCAAACGGGATTTCAATGAACGCCTCCGCCGGCGGCTGCAGGGTGAGGCAGTCACGCCGGCCAATGAACACGAGCGTGCCATCTTCGACCTGGTGGAGATGATCGAAGATCAATATCCGCGTCACTCGTATCCACAGGTATTCGAGAGCTTACTGGCCATCCATCGCGCCCAGGGCCGCAGCCTGGAGCTGCTGCGCGGCTCTGCCGCGCCGGGTGAAGTGGATGTGCTCGGCCTGGGCTTCGAGAAAGGCGGGACCTCTGTCCTGGCCGATGGTTATCTCGTCAGCGGCTTACTCACCGATACGCAGCGCGAATATACGTACGGCCATGGCATCTTCGCACAACTGCTGGACGACATGGAAGATGTCGAAGAGGACAGCCGTGCAGGCCGCCTGACGCTTTATTCCCAGCCGGCCGGTCACTGGACCCTCGATGCCCTTGCAAACCGCACCTTTCACTTTGGCCGCAAGGTCTTGCTGGGCCTGGATTGCTTCGATATCCACCCGTCCGTCCGGGCGATGATCGGTCGCGGCGCCGACCTGTTGCTTATCGATGCGATTGCGCGCAGAGCTCGCAACTATACTCCAGCTTATCTGCGCGAGCTCGAAGCC
>DASTFG010000098.1:0-12370 GCA_035708785.1 Anaerolineales bacterium | reverse complement strand
GCTGTCCACAAAGGCGCGAAACTCGGAGATGGTATGCACCACCCCAAGGCCATGACGTCCTGTGAAAGCAGAGATATTTTTGGCCATGATCGGCTGATCCCTTCCCGCTGGTGAAGCGACCGTAATCCAGGATGCAACGTTAGCAGCTTATGGTTCATGGATTTCATGCTGTCTGAGGCAGGTGATGTAAATACTATAGCACTTTCCCACCCTGAAATCAACAGTCTTTATAATGCTTTCCCCTGCGCCGCTCACCGGCCATTCAGGAGAATTGTCGAGCAGTACACGAGCTGAAGTACCCCCTCCGTCCTGCCTGAAAGAACTGGGACGGAGGGGGTCAATGCAACGATTAGGCAGGTGCCAGGCTGCGCACGGCAGGTTTCCTCGCCGTCCGCTCGAGCCCCCACAGCCACAGGGCACCCAGGCCCAGCAGGACCACGGCCAGGTTCACGAGCCAGCCGAGGAACCCCGGGATGAGCGGGAACGACAGCAGGGCGGTCACGGCCACGGTGACCAGCACCCCCGCCACCATGGGCCAGTACCTGTGGTCCGCCAGTGGTGAATGGAACCGGGTGAAGATCCACTTGCCGAGCGCGGCCCCGAAGACTACCTTGGCGACGAAGGTCGTGACCAGTACGAAGCCGACGATCAGCCCGAAGAGCGCCAGGATCCCGAGCCAGACCACCGTGCCGGTCAGCTGGGTCAGCGTCAGCAGGCCGAACGCGATCGCTGCGAGGATCGTCACCGCGATCACCACCAGCAGGACGAAGAAGAACGCGGCCCAGGCCACCGCGCCCCAGCCCAGGCTGGGCAGCGGTTTGGCCCGCAGGTTCTCGCTCAGGCCGCGCATGAAGGCGGGGAACAGCCAGAACAGGAAGAAGCCGATCAGGACCAGCGTGATGGTGTGGCGCGCGAAGCCCAGCGCCCACGTTTCGACCCTGTCGGCAGTTGTCTCCACGCGCACCGGCGTTTGAACGGTCCTGATGCTGGGCGCCGTTCGGATCACATCCCCGACCACGACGCCGGCAGGGATGGCCAGCTCCCTCGACTGGGTGTAGTGCAGGTCACCGGCGATGTTCGTCGAAGAGGCAACCGTCAGGCCAGGCTTGACGCCCGGCACCGGGATGGAGGATTGCGGCATGAACATCGTGGGTGGGAAGGGGGGGTTGATCTGGGACGCATCCCCTACCTCGGCATACACATCGCCGCCCACGTTTCCACGCAGCTCGAGAGCGCTCGAGGCAACCTGGACGTTGCGGGTTACATCCCCTGCGAGCAGGACCTGCTGGCCCGCGAAGATCAGATCCCGGCCGATCGCATGGCCCGGCTCGACCTCGAGGCTGTAGCCCGCGCCGACGATATCTCCCCCGATCTTCGCGGTTTCGGCGACAAAAAGCACCGTGCCTGCCATGCGGATGGTCCCGGTCACTTCGCCATAGACGGCCACGGTCTGCGCGCCGGTCATCAGATCGCCATTGACCTTGCCGTTGATGGTGACGGTCTGGGCAAAGACGACCAGGTCCCCGTTGACCGTTCCATCCAGGATGAACTGCTGGGCGCCGACGTAGAGATCATCATTGACGACCTCGCCTGAGGCGACCATCACTCGATCCCCGCCGCGCCCGTCGAAGGCATAGGCAGGTGTGCTGAAGGCCAGGACTAGCAAAGCCGCCAGCACAAATACAGATAGAAGCTTGTGTGTTCGATTCATGGGAAACTCCTCTCTATGGATCTACGCTTTTAGCGTACATCGGGTTGCGCACTGGCAGCGACTGAGGATTGTCACCTGTGCAGGCGACGAATGTCCGGTCATGGTTTTTTCTCCAGTTCAGTTTCCCGAATGTTATGGTCCCTGCAAGAAGTATATAATACAGGGGCACCCGATTCAATAGCTTTCAGGGTGTCAGCGAGCGGGGCTAAAGCCGCCTGCTCAGCCCATATAAGCCGGCTGGTGTTCGAAGCAGATAGACAAGGTCAGAGAGCAAATACGAATCATCGAGCTCTGCGCAGTATAATCCGACTTGGCAGGGAATACAGCGAGGTGGCGGGCATGACTCGGGCTACCGAATTGATATGAAATCGTTTTGATGGATCCGGCTTTCCGTTACATAATCGTGGCATTGGGAACGCATGAACACACAGCAGGATAAATACGCGGAAGTGCAATCCAAGCTTCGGGAGGGCCTCGAGCTCCTGAACCGGTCTTCGGATCAGGATAATGCGAATCTGAGCATCGCGCTGATCAAGCTCCACGGCGCCCTGGAAGATTTCCTGCGCCTCGAGATCGCCAGAGCCGCGCCGCATCTGCGGGCACGCGTGGAGGATGCCAAACAGAGCAACTGGCGGGACCTGATCTCTTATGCCAAACAATACCGGATCTTATCGGAGACGGATGCCGGCATCATCACCCGGGCAAACGGCCAGCGCCAGGAGGTGGCCCACGGGGGCAATTATTCGGGAAGCCGCGAGGAGCTGCTGAGATATGCCGAGTTTGTGCAGCGGCAGGTGGGCCCGGGCGAATCCCTCCAGGATCTTCGCTATGGGGGACAACCTTCGTCACCCTCCGCGCCTGCCTCGCAGGAACCTCCGACTTCCTCCCGGGATCCAAGGCCGTGGTACCGGTCGACATTGTTCCTGCTCCTCGTGTTCGTCTTCCTTGGGATCTTCTTCTGCGCCATTGGCCTGGTCCCGTATCTCGGACCCTTATCCAATACGCTGCAGGAACTGGTCGGGCGGATCGAGATCCCGCCGATCGCGACGGGAGCTGCTGAGAGCACCGCTTCCCCTGTAGTAGAGGAAGCCGCGACGGCCTTCGCTACCGATGGGCCGTTCGAGCCCACGTCGGTCAGCGAGGCGGCGTGCACCCTCGTCTGGGTCGAATACGAGGGCGACCTGGGACGAAAAAACCGGGCCATGGTGTGGGAGCAGATCGTCGTCTCCCAGGTGAAGGGGTCGGGCATGACCCACCGGCAGTTCTTTGACCTGGTGGTGGAGCACAACCCGGAGCTGGTCGCCGATGATTACGAGTTCAAGGCAGGGAAAACGTATCTATTGCCCGAGTGTGAGTGAGGCATAAATTCATCCACAGGATGATGGTGAGCAGGAATGCGCTTTTGCGAAGGTCGCTTCGACTGCCACTGTTCCTTCGCTCTTGCTCAGTAGAAGTGTCCGCTCAGCGCGCAGGGAGATTGAAATATAATAAAACGCAGAATATGAACCTCGAAGACCTGTATCCCGGCATTACCGAACAGATCCGGCGCTTTGCGGAAGCGGAGCTGCCGTCCTGCCGCCACTGCGGATCGGATGATACGGCCAGCGTACAGGTCGGCGTGACGGGGCGCGCGCAGGTCATTGCCGAGGCGACGAGCAAGGTCAAGGCGGTGGCGGGCGCAAAGGATAAGCTGGGGATCTATTTCTGCAATACGTGCGGGAAGTATTTTAATTAGGCTCGAAGGGGCACGCCTTCGATTTAAGATTGTCCTTGACAAATTCGGATCAAGGGCGTCATAATTCGTCGCTATGTCCACCCGGCCGGGAGATTCAACGGACTGAAATTCTGCGGAGCAGGAGGTGATATGAAGCGAACTCCATTTATACAATCCATCGCATTCGAATCATTTGCCTGATCAATCGATCGTTGGAGGACCCTATGAAAAATCTGGCCCTGGCTGGCGGCATCGTAGCGTTCGGTGCTGGCTTACTATTTGTGGTGATGACCTGGATCGGCATGGAAAAAGCGGGTGCCCTGCAGCTTGCGACCGCGCCGCTCTTCGGTATCAAGTACGTGCATGAAGTGCTCGAGAAAAACAAGCCCTCGGCTCTGGCCCGGCCGAAAGGGGTGGTCAGCTTCCAGGGGTTTGCCCTGCCCTGGTACCAGATGCTGGTCTATGGTACGTTGATCTTTGCGGCCACAAAGCAGTTTGGAGGTCTGATCGCGGGGTTCACGGCCGGGCTGGCCGCTGTCTCTCCGGAAGCTCTCTTGATCATCACAGTTGTGGTTGCCAATCTTGTGGCGATCATCGGCGTGCACGCCATATGCTTTTGGATCGGTACACGCTGCGATAAATACATGTACCTGGTGGCCGTCGCAATTCCGCTTTTCGGACATGTCATTGGCGGCCTGATCGATTTCCTCGCCCTCTCCGACGCAGAGTTCATCAACTTCTTTGGCGTGCCGAAAGGCGCAGGCTTCTTCCTGGAGGGCGTGATCGTAGGTACGTTGATCGTCTTGCCCTTTGCCCTGGCCGGTGCCTGGCGAGGCCAGCGGGCCCGTCTTCCGGCGTATCTTTCGTATATGCTGAGGAGCCTGCCCCCGGATACGCGGGATACGATCATCAACCTGACCTATGAAGAGGTCAAAGCACTCGCCTCTGGCCAGGTCAATTCCCCTCAGGCACGCGCGGAACCGGTCAAACCTTAATCGCTTCAACTAAATATGCTACCCGTCGTGGCGCAGCTTGCGATACAGCTGCGCCACGAACCAACTTTCAGCTCAAAAGTGGATGCGCACTGTGGGGAATTTTCAGGTATGCTTAACACAGCCGGCCGGCAGACGACTTTAGGAAAGACTTAATGGATATACTGCAAAAGATCACCTCGACCACCAAGGTACAGACACCTACATTTGATTTCTTTTTCAAAAGGATGGCTGATGCGCTTCGTAAAGGAAGAGGCTTCTCTGTATTCAATGCGGACCAGGCCTGCATCACCGCCTTCGCTGAAGCGTGCAAGCGAAAAGGGCACAGCCCACTGACGATCACGCTCTCCACCTGGGAAGGCGCGCTGCCCAATATCCCGGAGAAGCCGGGGTTTATCATCCTCATCCAGGACCTCTCGTTCCCCGAATTCCTGGACCGGGCGGCCCTCGCTGCGGATCAGCTCGTCTTCCCACTCTGGTTCCGACGTATCCCGATCTGCTTTTTCACGAAGCTCGACGGTGCCGCTTACAGGAACCACCGGATCGTTGGCGAGGATATTCACAGGAATTTTTCAGCCGTAATCAATGCCCTTTTGGCGGAGCAGGTTTTCACGCTGCTGGAACGCGCGAACTATCAGTTTGCCTCTCCGGACGATATTAAGTTATCGGGGCATCAAATGCTCTTCACCCCCGTCGAGGAAAAACTGAAGCAGGCGTTCGAAGCCGGTGACTTATCCTACCAGCCTCAGGCTCGGGTTGGCCGGCATACCGTGGATTTTCTGGTGGCCGTCCAGGATAAAAAGGTCATCGTGGACTGCGATGGGAAGGCATATCAAGAGCCTGCCGCCGAGGATCCGCGCGGAAAGGCTCTCGCCTCGACGGGACATCCCCTCTGCCGGTTTTCCGGTTCGGATATCTTCGCCGACGTCGATAAATGCATCGAGAAGATTCGGACCGCGCCGAATTACACGCCGCGGCCCGCGTATACATTGGACACGGACCTCGATCCGGGCCAGGAAGCGGCAGTCCGCGCGGTGAGCGGGCCGATCCGGGTCCTGGCCCCGGCAGGCTCCGGCAAGACCAAGACCCTGGTCAACCGGATCCTGCATCTGCTGAACCAAGGCATCGCCAGCGAAAAGATCCTGGCGCTCGCGTTCAATAAGAAAGCCAGGGACGAGATGCAGGAGCGACTCGAGCGAAAGGGTGTGCACGGCGTGGAAGTCCGCACGTTTCACTCGTTCGGCTATGAGATCGTGCGCGAGGGTCTGCCGTGGAGCTTCGACGGCGCCGCGCATAGAAAGACTTCCAGGGAACTGATGAGGTCTGCGATTCAGGAACACACCGAACTGCCCGCGCTGCGGAACAGCGACCCGCTGGATGCATTTCTGGCAGGCCTGCGCAAGGCAAAGATGGAGCTGCCTGCGCTTCCCACCGTCACGGTGGAATACGGGGACCGGATCTATCCACTCGAGCCGATCTTTTATTCCTACCTCAAGAAGCAGCTCGACCGGAAGTTCCTGGACTTCGACGATATGATCTACCTGGCGATCCGCCTCTTGCTCGACAACCGTACTCTGCGGCACACCTACCAGTCGCGCTTCGAGTTTGTCCTCGTGGACGAGTTCCAGGACTTGAACCAGGCCCAGTTGCTCTTGCTGCAGATCATTTCGCTGCCCGAGAATAATATCTTCGCGGTCGGCGACGACGACCAGATGATCTACGGCTTTCGCGGGGCGGAAGTCAGGCACATCGTCGAGTTCGACAAGCGCTTTCCCATCGCGACCAACCATATTCTGAACACGAATTATCGTTCCAGCCGGATGATCGTCCGGCATTCCGGGTGGCTCATCCGCCATAACGGCGACCGGGTTCCCAAGGATATCCGGCCCCGTAAGAATGCCCAGGCCGGGCGGTTCGAAGTCTCCGGCCATCTTTCCCTGTTCGAGCAGGCCGAGCACGCGGCGCAATGGCTGGTGAACCATAAGAAGGAAAACAACCTGGACTGGCGGGATTATGCCGTGCTTTATCGCTACAATGCTTACCAGTTCCCGGTGGCCGTCGCTCTGGACAAGTTGGGCGTGCCTCATACCGGCCCGGGAGGAGACTATCTTTTCCGGTCCGCGGTGGGGAAGGATATCTATTCCTATCTGCAGATTATCTTATTCCCGGCGGAAGCCCGCCCGGCTGACTTCGACCGGGTGCTCAAACGGCCGAACCAGTATTTCACGAATCAACTGATCGCGCAGGCCCGGGACTGGCAGTCCTTCCTGCGGCTGCCTGAGACCCCCAACCTGCGCGGCTGGGAGCAGGAAAAGGTAACGGAATTCGTCCGCCGGTTCGAATCGGCGACCCAATCGGCGCGCACCCCCGATACCTCGGCCGCGGACTGTCTTAGGGCGCTCAAGACCGAATTCGGCCTGGGAGAGTTCTACCGCGAACAATCCCGCAAATCCGATGACCTGGACCAGGCCGGCGACGAAGTCCTCCTGGATGTCATTATCGCCCTGGCCGAGAGCTACAAGACACCCCTGGCGTTCTACCAGTTCCTTTGCAAGTCCATAGACGATCAGCAGAGCGAGCCCGGAGACCATGATGAGAACGGAGCGCCGGAAAAGGAAGAGGTTGCCAGGAACGAGGTCTATCTCAGTACGATCCACAAGGCGAAGGGCAAAGAGTTCAGGAATGTCGTCTATTTCAACCTGAGCCGGACCGACGAGGGCTCGAGACCGGTCCCCTTCATGGAAGAAGAGAGACGCGTGGCATATGTGGGCGCAACCCGGTCCAAGGATGATCTTCTGGTGACCTTCTCCTCCAGAAAACCAGCGGATTTCCTGCTCGAAATGGCACTGAATCCGAAGTTCGAGCACGTGGAAGATGAAGAGCTGCAGCGCAGGTTGACCTCGTCCAACCTCAGCCTGACAAAGGCAAGGGTGGTCCTCAAGCAGCTCGAGGCGGCCAAGAGCAATGCCCTCGTCCGCTTTCATGCTCTGGCCAAATTGCGGTTCAGCCAATGGCCCGTCTGGACCCACAAATGGATCTGGAAGATCCAGAACTGGCGGCTGGACAGGGCGCAGGCGAAGGTCGAAGGCATCGACCTGCAGATCAAGAAACAGGCGGAGATGATCACCAATTCTCTGCTGCGTGAAATCGCTGACATCGAGGAAGCGATCAGGATGCGGGCTGCGCTTGGCATTGGGGTAGGAACGCCGAAAGACGATCTCGACTAAATCAGATGGGTATAGGATTGTCGATGGGGGATGGCCTGCGCGAATTCCTGTCAGGCAAAGCATTGAACCGCGAAGCCCGCTACACTTGCACCTGGCGCAGACCCCCTGGCACCGCCTGCCAGGGCAGGTGTGCCCCCGGGCGTGCTCTCCGACCATGCCGGGGAGTGGAGGTGAGTTCGCCAAAAGAACTATAAACTTGGCGGGCCTGGCCGTTTTAGCGGTTTGAGAAAAACGTGATGGGATGAACACGGCTTAATCCTATTGTCATCTTCAAACGGTAAAATAGTGATCAATCCCCTAGCCTGGAGTAACGAATGCGAGGCAGGCAGAAAACAAGAAAGACCATACAGGATTCGAATGGGGCCGGGATGGCCCTCGAGCAGTTCACCTGGATCCCGATCTATCAGGAGCTGGCCGATAAGCTGGCAGCGTGGGAAGACCGCCAGCCGGAGCTAGTCGCCTTATTGGAGGATCTCCGGGCGCAGGGCTATGTGATCACGCCTCTTCAGGACAGAGACGGTGAGGGTGCCCGCTTCCTGCTGCGGGAGATCGATCCCTTTACGTTCTTCGGCACCTTCAACCGCAGGATTACGTATGACCAGCGCCTTGGCATCCTTGCGCAGATGAAGCAGCGCTTCGAGCTGCAGAGCGAGCTGCCCGATGATTTCAACGGCGTCCCCGTGTTGAGCAACATGAAGTCCTGGTTCTTCCCCGAGCAGAGGTCGAGGGGCGTGGAGGACATCCGGTGGTTATGGCGGGTATTTCATCTGGCACTTGAAGCGAATCCACTCGAGAACGGGGATTTCCTGAATGCCTTTGACGGGGCCCTGGCTGTCAAACAGACGAACGTCAAGCTGACGACGGGACTGTTCTGGATCCGTCCGTATACCTTTCTCAACCTGGACCAGAATATCCGGAAGTACCTGGGGATTCGCCTGCCGGAAGGCGGGCTCAACGCGCAGTTCTATGCCGCGACCGTGAAGTCTTTTCTGGCGGAAGGAAAACCCTTCCCGGAAATATCGCTCGCGGCCTGGGGCGCGGAGAATGAGCGGGCCAGGCGGATTGCCGAAACGAAAGCCGTGGAGTACCGCGCCTGGGGCGGAGTTAACTACTGGCTGGTGGGAGCCTACCGGGATGACCGCGACCCACCTGACCAGACGCAGCGCTTTCTGGAGGAGGGCATCTGGGAGAACGGTTATCATGACCGCTACACAAATGAAGTCTTCTCGATGCGCGCAAACGATAAGATCGCCATCAAGGCTGCCTCCACGCAGCGCACCGGTCTGCCCTTCGAGGCGGGCAACCGCACCGTCCCGCGGATGACGATCAAAGCGATTGGGACGATCGTGGCCAACCGGAACGACGGCCGGACGGTCGAGGTGGAATGGGAACCCGATTTCCAGGAGAAGCATTGGTATTTCTATACCAACCGCGACGCGGTCTGGCGACTGCGGACCGATGCGAACTTCAGGTTTGCAGAACATGCGGAGAGACTGCGGGACTTCGTCTGGTTCGGCGGCGAACAGGACTATGACTGGTTTATGAAACGCTGGCCGGCCGGCCGCGGGATGCAGGAAATTGCCGAGGAGGGCGCGGACGCGGTCAGACAGCCCTACAGCATGGAAGATCTGATCGCCTCGGGGATATTTCTGGAGGAAGCCGATCTAAGCGGAATCCTCGAACGGCTCCATGCCAGGAAGGCCATGATCCTGCAGGGGCCTCCCGGGGTGGGGAAGACGTTCCTGGCACAAAAACTGGCGTATGCGCTGATGGGAGAAGTGGAGCCGGAGCGGGTCGAGACCGTGCAGTTCCACCAATCCTATTCCTATGATGACTTCGTGCTCGGCTACCGTCCAGCGGCGGGGAAGGCGGGCAGCTTCAGCCTGCAGAACGGCGTGTTCTATGAATTCTGCCGGAAGGCAGCAGCCGACCCGGACCGCGAGTATGTCTTCATCATCGACGAGATCAACCGCGGCAACCTCAGCCAGATTTTCGGTGAGCTGCTGGTGCTGATCGAGGCAGATAAGCGCGGGCCGGAATATGCTGTCCCATTGGTGTATCACGCCCCAGGTGAGCCGCGCTTTTACGTTCCGCAGAACCTGTACCTGATCGGCCTGATGAACCTGGCAGACCGCTCACTGGCCATGGTGGATTATGCCCTGCGCCGCAGGTTTGTCTTTGTGACGCTGGAGCCGCAGTATGAAAGCGAGCTCTTTCGCCGCTGGCTGGTGGAGAGATCGATGGGTGCGGACCTCGTGCAGTTGATCATGGAGCGTATGTCCGCGCTGAACCGGCAGATCCGGGAAGATCCCCTCCTGGGAGAGAATTATCAGGTCGGGCATAGTTTCTTCCTGCCGCGGGGTGATGACTTCGCCGGCCTGGACCGGAATTGGTACGAGAGCGTTGTGCGCACCGAGATCATCCCCCTCCTGAAGGAATACTGGTTCGACGACCCGCAGAAGGCCGAAGAGGCCGGGAGGAGGCTGCTGGCCTGATGACGGCTCTCGACCCTCGGCGCGCGGCAGAACCGGTCCTTTTCAGCGAGTACGGGATACCGGTCCGCAACCTGTGGCACATGCTGCTCTATGCCTGGGAGGAGGTGCCGCTTCGCGCGCTGCGCGGCTGGAAGCTGGTGGACGTCGACCAGGCGCCAGGCCTGGACGCCCTGCTGGCAAGCATGCTCGTGCACCTGATGCAGGGACGCCTGCGCACCGGACTGGGACGGGATTACGTTAACGAGGCGGACGCGATTCAGAGCATCCGTGGGCGGATCGACTTCGCGGAGAGTCTGCGGCGGCGCACATTCGAGCGCGGCGAGGCGTATTGTGAATTCCAGGAATACAGCGTCAATGAGCCGCGCAACCAGATCATCCGCACTACCCTGGCGCGGCTTGCACAGGTGGGCCAATTTGGACCGAGATCTGAGGCCGCGAGAGAACTCCAGCACAGACTGAGGCGCCTGGTGCGGGACCTGGACTGCATCGACCTGATCGAGCTTCATCCCGAGCTGATTCGCAGGCAGCTGCAGGGACGCAATGACCGCGATTACCGCCTGATGCTGGCCATCTGCCAGCTCATCCTGCAACGCCAGATGCCGGGAGAAACTAAAGGGCGGCAGGGTTTCGCTGCCCCGGACCACGACGCGCTCGTCCTGCACAGTGTCTATGAACGGTTTGTGGCAAACTTCTATCGGATCCACCTCAGGGGATGGACGGTCTCTCCACAGAAGCGGCTGGAATGGCATGCCAAATCAGCGAACGAGCACCTGCCGTCCATGATCCCTGACCTGGTCCTCCAGGAGGAGGCGTCCGGCCGGATTGTCGTCCTGGATACCAAGTTCACCCCTCGTAGTCTGATCGAAAACCAGTGGGATAAGCCGATCTATGACCCATCCCATCTCTACCAATTGTATGCCTACCTGCGGTCGCAGGAGCATCTCTCGGAAGCGCATCACACCGCCAGCGGCGTGCTGCTATACCCGGCCGTCCAGGCAAGCCTTTCGGAGCGGATCGAGCTGCAGGAGCACCTTATCCGGGTCGAGTGCCTTGACCTCCGGCTGTCCTGGCAGGAGATCGAGGCAGCGCTGCTGGAATTGATTGTACGCAAGCTGTAACTTATCTATCGTTGCGTCCAGCCCACAAAGCCGTTACAAGGGGTTAGAATAGTGGCATGGATACCGAACAAGGCTATCTTCTCGTTGTGGAGGATATTCCCGATATCCTCAGATTACTGGATGCGACCCTGAAGTTCAAAGGCTACCGTGTCGTCACGGCGCAGAACGGCCAGGAGGCGATGGAGGCTATCCAGCGCGAACGGCCGGCTTTGATCATCACCGACATCCTGATGCCCAAGATGGATGGTTTCAGCCTGGTCCACAGGCTGCGGATCAACCCGGAGACCCGCGATATCCCGGTCGTCTTCTTGACGGCCACCTACGTTGCGCCGGAGGATAAAGCCTTTGCCCTGACCATCGGCGTGAGCCGCTTTATCGAAAAGCCGGTTGACTTCGAGAAATTCCTGCCGACGCTCGCAGAAATCCTGGCGAAGGGCGCATCTGGCCCGCTGGAACCGCTCGATGAAGCCGAATTCTATGAGGGATATCGCAAGCGGCTGGAGAAAAAGCTGAACCAGAAGCTGACGCAAATCGCTCGCGCCGAGCATCTGATGAGAACTCTTACGGAGGAAGAAAAGCCCAATTTTAAGGGTTCGCTGCAGCAGGCGATCAACGAACGGGATGAGATCCAGCACCTGCTCGACCAGATCGATGAGTATATGGAGAAAGCCGCAAAACGGGAATAAATGGTCTGTAAAGGCGATTAGTGCGCCTTGCGGGAAGCTGAGATAAAAGGAGTACGACCGGCGTGAAATTAAGAGACTATCGTGGCTTGCTGTGGATCTTTTTATCGGGCATTCTCGGAATCAGCCTGTTGTGTTCTGTTTCCGGGGTGGCGATGCAGGATCTGAACATAGCCACGGCCATGGCGCTTGAGCCGGCCGATGTTGTAGAGGTGTTCGTGGAGAATCTGAATACCGCCGCGGCTGTGACCCTCGAGGCCTTCTCTGAGCTTGCAGCAACTTCCACGCCCACGCTCGTGCCCACGGCTACTGTGACATCAAGTCCCCCGGTTACGGTTGCGAATACGCGGGTCCTTGCCTTCCCATTCCCCACTCTCGCCGGGCCGACGCAGACCCGCCGTCCCAGGCCGGATCCCACCTCGACCCGCAT
>DASTFG010000097.1:0-16629 GCA_035708785.1 Anaerolineales bacterium | reverse complement strand
AAGCACCTCAGGGGGATTCTTAAAGTTGAAGGTAACGGCATTGCGCAATACATTACCAATTTCGGGAAGGCTATGGATCGTCATGAAGTGGATTATACCTTTTCAATACAATCTGCTTAATCCAATACAACAATCTTCCCGGCGGTCCCGTCGATCCTGACGCGCTGGCCGTCCTTCAGCCTGGTCGTCGCCTGGTGCACGCCGACCACCGCCGGGATGCCGTATTCGCGCGCGACCACCGAGCCGTGGGTCATCATCCCGCCGACCTCCGTTACCAGGCCTGCCGCGGCCATGAACAGCGGAGTCCAGGCCGGGTCGGTGCCGGGGCAGACCAAAATCTCGCCCGGGGCCAGGCGCGACTGGCGCGGGTCAAAGATGACGTGTACGGTTCCCTCCGCCACGCCCGGTGAGACGGGGCTGCCGGTGATAACATCGTCCCCATCGTCCGAACCAAGACCTTCGTAGAAGGCACGCCCGTCGCTGACCAGGACGCGCGGCACCTGGCGGCGCCGCCCTTCACGCTCGTAGACGGCGCGGCGCTCCGCAATGAGCGCTTTCCACTCGCGCGGCTCGTTCCTGGATAAGGCCTCGAGCTCAGCAAGCTTCAAAAAGACGAGATCCTCAGGCCGGTCGATCGTACCGGCCCCGGCGAATTCTTCTCCGACCTCGAGCAAGGCCTTGCGAGCAATACCCATCGTACGGATGGCGAAGAACTTCGGGCTTTCGCGGGCGCCCATCAACAGGCGGACCCTGCGCGCCGCGCCGCGCACCAGCTTCTCCCTGAGCCATCCGGCAGGCTGGCGGCGCGCGTTCGCCGCCAGCCTCTCGACCGCATCCTGCGCGGCCTTCTCGCCTCTGGCAAACAATACATCGGGGGCAGAGGCTGCGTCAATGCTGAGGTAACTTTGCAGGGTATGCATGATGGGCGTTGGATCCTCGCGCCAGCGCGGCCGGCCGAAGTCGACCTCGCCCAGGCCGCGCATCCCGTATTTTTCCATGAAGCCCGCGAGGGCGGTCTGGGCAGCCAGGGGAAGAGTCCCGTTCAGGTAACGGTGGGCAAGTGTCGGGGCATCCGCCGAGGCGAATTCCCTTGCAGACTCGGAATCCGCCCGAATTTCCACGGCCGTTCTCCACAATGCCAGATCCATCTCCGTCGTCACATTGTTTGGCAGGCCGCGAGTGACCTCCAGGACCAGTTGGCCCTGATCCCCTGCAGTCTCGTAGAGCAGGTTGAGCGCGCCAACGCTGGGGCCGAACACTGGGATAAAGTGCGGAAACAGAGCCGCGATGACGTGGGCAACCCGGCTGCGCATGAAGCTGACGAGATTCGCCAATCGCCCGAACCGGTCCGGTGCAGGCGGGATCTGCGCGCTGGCGAGATAAGCTTCGATCTTTGCGTCGAACTCGGCGCGGGCGTTTTCCGGGCGGAGCATGTTGCGTGTCAGGCGCACAAACACAGGGACGAAAAAATAAGCGACGCTCCGCAGAGTGCTCCATCTTAGCCTGCCCTGGCCGGCGCCCAGGCGCGGCTCGGCCATGAGCGGTCCTAAGATCTGCGCCACGCTCGGCTCGATGAAGCCGATCAGGCGCTTAAGGATCCGATGCCCGATGGGGTGGCGGATGAGGTCGCTGATCCTGACCCAGATGCGCTCGCCGGCGGGCACGAAAAATTTCGCTTCATCCGGCTTGAGCTGTACCCCAAACGCCCGGCCGGCTCCTGCCGCCAGGCTCCTGATCGTATCCAGCCCGAGCGGCGTGAGCGGCTCCATGATTCCCTGCGCCGCGCCGAACGAGAACCAGACCTGCAGCGGGTCGAACGATTCTTCGGGCAAAGGATACAGCGAGGTGATGGGCCGCGACTGCAAGATATACAGTGTGCCGCCGGCCAGCGCCCACTCGATGTCCTGCGGGAAGCCGTACGCTTTCTGAATCTGATGTCCGGTCCAGGCTACATGACGGATATCTTCATCGGAGAGGGCCTGCCGGGCTTCTGCGTTTTCTGCAATGACTTCCACGCCGCCGCCTGCCTTGCTCCGTGTGGCGATCTTCTTCGCTCCCAAACTCTTGCTGATGATGCTGTTGCTCAGGGTATCGATCACATAATGGTCCGGTTCCACCTGCCCGGCGACCAGCGCTTCGCCCAGCCCGAAAGTCGCGTCGATCACCGATTCACTCCTCAAACCCGTCAAGGGGTTCGCCGTAAAGAGCACGCCCGAGACCTCGCTTTGTACCATCTCCTGGACCACCACTGCCAGCGCTGCTTCATGGTGGGGGATCCCGTTGCGGATGCGATATCCGATGGCGCGCGCCGTCCAAAGGCTGGACCAGCAGTGGATCACTGCTGCGAGCACCTGGTCCAGTCCAATCACATTCAAGTAAGTATCCTGCTGTCCGGCAAAGGACAGGTCGGGCAGATCCTCGGCGGTCGCGGAGGAACGGACAGCCACCGGCCTTTCCGCAAACCGGGCATAGGCCGCGCGGATGGCAGAATCGATTCCCTCCGGCATCTTCCCGACGCTGAACGCCGCCCGGATCTGCGCCGATGCCTTTTCAAGCGCGCCGGCATCTTCCGCGGCGAGTCCTTCCACCACGGATTGAATTGTGCCCAGCCAGCGATTGCTCCGGACAAACTCGCGGTAAGCGTCTGTCGAGACGATAAAGCCGGCGGGAACGGGAAACCCTGCCCGGGCCAGCCGGGCCAGGTTCGCGCCCTTGCCGCCCGCCGTCTCGAGGGTTGCTTCCGGCGATGACAAAGCAAGAATGAACATAAGGATATTATTGCACAAAAATCCGATAAACGCGGAAGATGATTTCCAGGAGAGTTGTGTTATCGATATTCAATGCTCCCGCATCGCGCAAGGGCTGATTTCTTACGCCGATTTACTGTATAATCATTAAGCTTTGATTTGGCACTGCAGAATCAACGGGCCCTTTCAACCCACGAGTTTTGAGGAGATCTGATGCGCCAATCCATGCTTACCGAGGAGCAAGCCAATTTCCTGCGCGAAGAAAAGGAAGCGCTGGCTGAGATCCGGCTGGCACTGGCCGAGACCGAAGTCGGGCGCGAGGCGCTGGAGACTTTACAGGAGGCCATTCTGCAGTTGGATGAGCTGTTCCTGATGGTTGTCGTCGGGGAATTCAATGCCGGGAAAAGCGCGCTGGTCAATGCTCTTCTGGGGGAGAAGGTCCTGCTCGAAGGCGCAACGCCTACTACCTCGCGCGTGACCCTGGTGAAGTGGGGCGAGCGCGCCGCCGAGCAGATCGTCGACGAGAATTTTTCGATCTATACCTATCCTCTGCCATTGCTGAAGGAACTCAATATTGTGGATACGCCGGGCACGAATGCGGTCATCCGCCATCACGAGCGCCTGACCGACGAATTCGTCCCCCGGAGCGACCTGGTCCTGTTCACCACTTCTGCCGATCATCCCATGACGGAAAGTGAGCGGCAGTTCCTGGAGCGCATCCTTGGCTGGGGGAAGAAAGTCGTCTTTGTGCTGAACAAGGCCGATATTATCGAGGATGAATCGGCGCTGCAGGAAGTGCGCAACTTCGTCATCAAGCATGCCACGACGGTTCTCGGAGAACCGCCCGAATTCTTCCCGGTCTCTGCCAGGCTGGCGCAGCGCGCCCTGTCCGAACCCGACCCTGAGCAGCGCAAACGGTTATGGGCGGCCAGCCGCATCGCTGATCTCGACCAGTACATTACGGATACCCTTGATGACTCAGCGCGGCTGCAGCTCAAGTTCAACAATCCGCTGGGCGTGGTGGAACACCTCGTCGCGCAGGCAGAGAGACTCAACCAGGCCCAGTCCGAGGATTTGAAGGAAGACCAGCAGACTGCCGAGGCCCTGGAGACCACGATCAAAGAGTATGAGCGCGATCTGCAAAGCGAGCTCACCCCGCGCCTGGCAGAGATGGAGAATATCCTCTACCGGCTCGAGCAGCGCGGCCTCGACTTCTTCGATACGACCCTGCGCCTGACCAATATCCAGGAGTTGATGCGCGGCGACCGGGTCCGGGCCCAGTTCGAGAAGAAAGTACTGGCGGAAGTGCCGCAGCAGATCGAGGACCAGGTCCATCGGTTGATCGACTGGCTGGTGCAGAGAGACCTCCAGGAATGGCAGCGGGTGATGACCTATGTCCAGCGCCGACGGGCGCTCCACATGGAAAACATAGTCGGCGAAGGGCTGGAGCCTCGCGAGATGCGCCGCCGCGAGCTGATCGATACGATGGGGAGAACTGTCCAGCGTATCGTCGACAGCTATGACCGCGACAAGGAAGCCAGGGAGCTGGCTTCTCACGTCGAGAGCGCGGTCGCACAGATGGCCCTTCTGGAAGTCAGCGCCGTGGGATTGGGTACGCTGGTCACGGCCGCGGTGCTCTCCTCCAGGCTGGACGTCACCGGTATCCTGACAGCCGGGACGCTGGCGATCCTCGGATTTTTTGTGATCCCCTATAAACGGAAACAGGCCAAGGATAAGTTCAAAGAGAAAATGATCACGCTCAGGTCGGACCTGATCGAGACTCTCCGGACTCAATTGACGAATGAAGCCAGGAACGCGGTCAACCGCCTGAAGGATGGTGTCACGCCTTACATCCGTTACGTCCGTTCGGAACACGAGCGGGTCGAGCGGAATGAGGTCACGCTGGCGAGAGTGCGGCAGCGACTCTCCGCGCTCCGGGCACGCAGCCAGGCAGTCGTGGCGAAACAGCGCCAACGCTAACCCTGGCGGGCTGTGCCCGAATGGGAACAAATCACAAGTTCTCCTGATCACCCGCGTGGATTTCCCGAAATTGAGGCAAATGCATGATTCCACCGAGGCCTACTGTTCAAGGTCCGCATCAGGGCCAGCCGGTCCGGGCGGTCGGTGAACCGCTTGAGAACGCAAAGGCGGCGATGATCATGGTCCATGGCCGCGGCGCTCGGGCAGAGGATATCCTGTCGCTGGCCGCTGAATTCGCGCAGCCGGGCTTTGCCTATCTTGCGCCTCAGGCTGCCGAGAACACCTGGTACCCCAATCGATTCCTCGCGCCAATCCCCAGCAATGAACCTTGGCTCTCATCTGCTTTGGCTTTTGTAGGTGCCGTGTTCGATGAAGTTGGACAGATCGGGATCCTTTCAGAGCAAACCATGCTCCTCGGGTTTTCACAGGGGGCCTGCCTGGCACTGGAATATGCAGCTCGCAACGCGCGGCGTTATGGCGGGCTGGTCGGACTGAGCGGTGGGCTGATCGGTCCGGATGACACGCCACGGGACTACAAGGGGTCGCTCGAAGGGACGCCGGTCTTTCTGGGATGCAGCGATGTAGATTTCCATGTTCCAAAAGAGAGGGTGCAGCACAGCGCCGAAGTCTTTCGGCGCCTGGGCGGTGAGGTGACCGTGCGGCTGTATCCGAACATGGACCACACGGTCAATCAGGATGAGATCGATTTTGTTCGAGAGATGATGCGAGCTTTAGTGCCAGGCTTCCGAATAGAGTGATCGCTTATTGATTCTCTCCTGATCGCCGCAAGATTTCACGAAAGATACATCCGCTTTGCATAACGCTTCGTATCTTAAACTAAATGAATGAGTTTCATTACAACTCGTATGCCCAGGAGATCATCTTCGGCCCAGGCGCACTCGATCAGTTGAAGGTGGCTGCCGAGCGCCATGGCTTCCGCCGCATGCTGCTCTGCGCGAATCGCTCCATGCGGGCGGGCGGGCATGTAGATTCGCTCAAAGCTATCCTGGGCGACCGGCTGGTCGCGGTCTTCGACCGGGTGCTGCCTCATGTGCAGGATGTCCAATTGAAGGAGGTGTTGGCGGCTGCCGGTGAAAATGAGGTGGATGCATTCATCGGCCTCGGCGGCGGCAGCCCGGTGGGGATGGCAAAGGCGGCCGCAGCCGCGTGGGGGGGCGAAAGGTCGGATCAAGCCATGCTTCCGGTTATCGCGATCCCTACCACGTATGCCGGCTCCGAGATGACTCCCGTTTACGGGATCACGCACACGGCTGAGAGTCCCCCGCGCAAGGTCACTGTGAATAATCCCCGAATAGTGCCGAGGCTCGTGATCTACGACCCGCGACTCACGCTCGATCTTCCGCCGCGGATGACGGCCTCCACAGGCATCAACGCGCTGGCGCATTGTATCGAAGCGCTATATTCCCTCAAGCGCAACCCGATCTCGACCGCGGCCGCAATTCGCGCTGTGCGCCATATCATGAGTGCCCTGTTGCGCTGCTACCGGGATGGGACTGATCTTGAAGCCCGCACCGAGATGCTGCTCGGGGCGCATCTCGCGGGGCTATCGCTTGCCAGCGTGACGATGGGTCTGCATCATGGCCTATGTCACGTGCTTGGCGGGACGGCCGGGGTGCCGCACGGGATTGCCAACAGCATCATCCTGCCGCACGCCCTCCGTTTCAATGCAGATGCTACGGCGACTCAACTGCTCCCCGCCGCCGAGGCGATGGGCATCTCGATCGATGCAACCAGCCCGGTCGTGATCATTGAAGTGATGGCAGAACATATTTTTGAGCTGATCTGTCAGATGGATCTCCCCCAGCGGCTGCGCGACGCGGGCGTCGGTCTGCAGGAATCTGACCTGCCGCAGCTGGCCGGACTTGCTTTTCAAAATCGTACCGTCCAAAATAACCCTAAGCGGGTCGCAGATGTTTCCCAGATCGAGAAGCTGCTGAGAGAGGCATGGTAAGGAGGTGGCACGCAAAGAAAATCCTTTCGCCTTTTCCGAATGTGTCAACAAAGATTGATCACCAAGAAGGAGAACAAACATGTCCCTTGTGAATTCCATGGATTATAGCGGTAAGGACACCGTGCTCGACGTCATTCGCGCCGAGAGCAGCGATTTTTTCAAGATCGTGGAGGATCCCAATAACTGGAACGTGCAAACTCGCTGCACCGAGTGGGAGGTGCGCGATATGGTCGGCCACATGATCGATGTGACCGAGGGTTACCTGACGCGCTGGGAGAGCGCCCGCAAGAATGAACAGAGAGACTCGGTCGGCGTGCTTGTCATGAGCCGTGATTTGAACGAACACGCGCAGGCATTTCGCAGTTTGCCGCGTGAGGAAGCGATCTCACGGCTCAAGGCGAATTACAGCAAAATGATGGAGATCTTCGAGAGGCTCACCCCGGAAGAATGGAGCAATTTCCTTGTGACACATCCATTTATGGGTCCGCTCCCTACTTTCTTCTATCCTGCATTTCATGTGATGGACTATGGAGTCCATACCTGGGATATGCGCTGGGGATTGGGCGAAAAGGATCGCAAGCTGGACGAGCGTACGGCGGGTGTGCTGGTTCCATACATGTTGTACGCGCTCTTGCCTTCGACCGTGGATGCCAAGTCCACCGAGGGCCTGGATGTGGTCTACGGGATTGAAGTTACCGGTGAGTGGGGCGGCAAGTGGCGTGTTACGGTCAGAGATGGCAAATTCGAGGCCAAACCCGAGGAAGGTAATTTCGAGGGCTGCCAGGCGGTCTTTACATTCGACCCATCCGATTTTGTGCTCACCGCGTTTCAGCGATTCCAGGGTGGTGAAGCGCGCGGCGACCCGGACGTTATCAACAAAGTCCGCAATTTGTTCTTCACCATCTAGGGTAATCATGTGGATGCGAGTCGCGCTGGTTGAGGCAGCTTAGCGTCCAACGAGCGCGACGCAGCGATCGCATTCTCTTATGCAATTTCCCATCCTGTAAGATTGCCTCCAGGGGACTCACAACAACACGACATTCGGAGAGATGATTATGACCAAAATCCAGACTCAGGGTGTTCATCACATCACGTTCGTCGGCTCGAACCGCGAAGCGATCATCGACTTCTATCAGGGTGTGCTCGGCATGACCCTCGTTTTTGAGCAGCCCAACCTCGATATGCCCGACGAGCTCCACCTCTACTTTGACCCGGGCGATGGGCGGCTGATCACGTTCTTCGTCCGCCCGACGCGCGTCAATGACCCGGCGCCGAATCCGCAGGAGATCGGGAACCTGCACCACATCGCCTTCACAGTTTCGCGCGCCACGTATACTCAGGTCGCGGCCCGGCTGGAGCAGCTCGGCATCAAGAACACCGGTCCGATCGACCGGGGCTTTATGGACTCGATCTACTTCCGCGATCCCAACGGCCAGCTGCTCGAGATGGCATGCTTCAAGTTCGTTCCGCCCGAGGGACATACGTACGCCGATGTCCTCAGCGCTGCGCACCGCCTGCGCCTTGAAAGAGGAGACTATGCCATCACGGATAGCCATCTCGCAGATGCCATTGCGGAGTTGACCGAGCAAAAGGTGAAGATCCGTGTATGATGGTCTCGGCTGAACATGACCCGCGCCGGGCCGGGGTCATCTGGGTCCAGCACCCGGACGTGCCCTGCCCGGTCATTACTCCGCGTCTCGCGGTGAGCTTTCGTCCCGCGGGAGCCGAGTCGATTGCGGCACTGGCTGAAGGGATGGGGGAGGATTCCGGGCGCGAGATCTTCCGGCGTCTCGAGACAGGGCGGCAGTGTTATGCTGCCTGGGCCGGTGAAACCCTCTCGGCGTATGGCTGGGTGAGTTTCGGCGAGGAATCCATTGGTGAATTGAACCTGCGACTGAGGTTATTGCCGGGCGAGGCCTATATTTGGGATTGCGGGACTTTGCCTGCCTTTCGCCAGAATTATCTTTATAGCGCCTTGCTGGTTTACATTCTGGGAGAGCTGCGCTCACAGAATGTATGCCGCGTCTGGATCGGCGCGGACCTGGATAACGTGGCCTCGCAGCGCGGCATCGCCCGGGCCGGGTTCCAGCCCGTCGCGGATCTGGTCATTGCCCGGGTCCTGACGCTGCGCTCGGTCTGGATGCAGGCCCGGCCGGGTGTGCCCGAGAGCCTTGTTGCCGAGGCCCGCCGGGCTTTCCTGAATAACCGCGATGAAGTCTGGCCGTCTGCGGGAAATCAAGTCAGGGATTCGGGGTGAGGCTGTCCTAAGTTTGATCCGGTGCGATCTCGATCAGCGAGGAAAGGAGATGCGCGCGCCATTGGCTTCGGGGAATGGCACACCGGCTGGAACGATAACCTTCATAGGGAATTCCCTACAGTGCATTGGGCAAACCCCCGATTGACTATGTTTCCGGGCATCCAGATAATAACCTTGACAGATCCCATTTTCTATTCAAAAGATCCAGACTCCGGGTGGATCGTGATTTCTTCTGAAGGGTATCGTGAAGGGTCACTTCCCTCGGACCAGATAGCGACCTGCTCTCAAAGGGTAAGGTAGAAAGGAAGGACCAAATGGATATCAATGAATGGGGAACGGCAATCGTCACATCACTGACTGCCGCGTTGACTCTCCTGCTGGGAGCGATCCCACGTATTATCGGTTTCCTGGTGATCATCATCATTGGTTGGCTGATCGCCGGAGCTCTTGCCGCCGGGGTAGCAGCGCTGCTGCGTGCAATTCACTTCAACGTGTTAGCCCAGAGATCCGGTTTCCAGGGATTCGTCCATAACATGGGCTTGCGCACCGATCCATCGAGTTTGCTGGCCAATATCGTCAAGTGGTTCGTGCGCCTGATCGTGCTGGTTGTCGCCTTTGATGCCCTTGGTCTGCCTGCCGTTTCCGAGGTACTGCAGCAATTCCTGCTCTGGATCCCGAACCTGGTCGTGGCGGTTGTCGTGCTTGTGATCGCCGGCCTGGCAGCCAACGCCTTGAGCAACCTGGTGCGGGGCTCTACAGCGCAGGCAGGTTTGGGTAACCCCGACCTTCTGGCAAATATTGCTCGCATCGCGGTCTGGGGCTTTGGCATTGTCGTTGCCGTCAACCAGCTTGGGATCGCCCAAACGCTGATCAACACCCTCTTCATGGGCCTTGTCGGCGCGCTGGCTCTGGCGATCGGCTTGGCCTTTGGGCTGGGTGGCCGCGAGACGGCAGCTCAAATCGTCCAGAACTGGTACCGCCAGGGGCGCGAGGCTAGGCCCAGGTTGGAGCGCGCTGCCGGGGAGATGGAATGGCGGGCCGGAGACGCGGAGCGCAGGGTGGCAGAACGCCGCATGCCCAGAGACGAAGACAGGATCGGCTGATCGGCGAGTGCCATCCTATTTGGCAATCAAAGTGGCTCAACGCCCGCGTGATGGCAGCGGGCGTTTTCATTGCTGCGATCGGGATAATTCTTTGAAGATCGTTATTAATCTGTGTGGCTGATCAGGTAGGACCAACCGTATACACCTTCGCTGTAGGGATTCATGGAATCTTTGCTGGTCGCTTCCACGAGATAAGGCCATTGCTCGTGACCACCTGGACAATTACATGATTCATCGTTTGCGGCCGGGTCGGATGTTCTGCATCCATATAAATAAACTTAACCTCCCAGGGGACCGGGGAAGCGAGAATCATACTTGCAAACAGGATGGCATGATCCTCGCAATCCCCTCCACCCGATAACAATGTTTCCATTGGAAAGCGCGGCGTTTCCCGGATTTCGGATGTGTATGCGGTGAGCTGAGCAACTATATACCAAACTTCCCTGATAAAGGTGTATTCGTCCGGTGAGCGAGAATAGAGATCTGACATTAAGTTCGTGAAAGGAGTTGGATCCACGAAATCTCTGTCATCAACGGTCCGATAGGTCTCACCCGTATACTCGTTGTATAGAGTTAAATCATACGCTAGTTCGTTTCTTAAATCGTCTCCGAGCCGGAGATGATATTCCAGCCAATCCGATCCGATATCCCATTTGAGGAGCGAGCCGTCCAATCTCTCAAAGACCAGGTGTACCGTTCGTCCTCTGGTAAAGATATAGGGAGGTGCAATCGCAATCTCCCTGAACTGTGAATAGGATTGGAGGGTATAGTTGTAGTCCATCAGCAGGGAATCATAGGAATTTCGCAGTGTGGTGTGTTCGGCATACAGAGAGTTGTAGTTTCCCGCCAGGACTGCATACTCACTGTTCAAGGCATTGTATTGGGCTGTGAGCGAGTTATATTCGTTGGTTAGAACGACATGCTCTGATTTAAGGGTCTCAAAATCGGCAGTCAATTGCTCGTAATTTCGTAGGATCTGCTGATTGCTGGCTGTCAAGTTTCGTAAATCGGACTGCAGCGAGCTGTAGCGCGATAGCAGAGTTACCGTGCTAAATAGAAAAATACATAAGCCTGATAGGATAAGCAGCCAGGGGATAGAACTTGGAAGCGGCTTCCGGGCGGGGCGTCTTTCTTCGGGTGAAAGAGATGGGCCTCTTTCGACAGGGTCGGTTTTCGGAACACCAACCAGTGCATTGACCTGACTTTCGGGCTGCGGCGCCCGTTCCGTCTTCAGCGTTGCCAGCGCTTTTCTGCCCGTTGTATGATGAGGGAAATTACTTAAGAACCTCTCCAGGGCCGCGATCTTCTCTTGATTGCTCTCTAAAGAATAGATATACCAGATCCAGGCAGACTCATTGCCTCTATCATTGTAAACAATTGCTTCGAGAATTCTCCGGGCCTGTGCTTTTTGGCCGCTGTTCCACAGCGCGATAGCACGCCTGAGTAAATGGGATGACATTGTCATAGCTTCCTCCCAAAACCAGAAAATACGATCACATGTATTGTACAGAAAACAGGCTGCTTTTACAACCTTCCCGCGCAGAGGAAGTCAAAGCAGCACTTGCGCTCAGACGGCTCTGAGCAAGAGGTTATAATTTAAACATCATGCCTGAACGATTACAAAAGATATTGGCCCAGGCCGGCTACGGTTCTCGCCGCGCCTGCGAGGACTTCATCACTGCCGGACGCGTCCGAGTCAATGGCCAGATCGCCCAGCTTGGACAGAAAGCGGATCCCGCGGTGGATAGGATCACGTTCGATGGAAAGCCAATCGCTGCGGCTGAGAATCTAATTTATATCGCGCTATACAAGCCAAGAAATGTATTGTCGACCGTGGAGCGCGAACGGGGGGATGTGCGCGAGACGGTGCGCGACCTCGTCGAAATACCCGGTCACCTTTATCCCGTTGGGAGACTGGATTTCGAGAGCGAAGGGCTTGTGCTTATGACGAACGACGGCGAACTCACCAATCGACTCACACATCCCAGGTACGGCCATCAAAAAGAGTACAGAGTTCTCCTCGCCCGGCGCCCGGATCAGGAACAGCTCGAGGCCTGGAGGCGGGGCGTTGTGCTTGAGGATGGATACAAGACCGCGCCCGTGGAGGTCCGCTATGAAACGGGCCAGGGCAAAGGCGCCTGGGTGCGGGTCATCATGGGGGAGGGGCGGAAGCGCCAGATCCGGGAAACTTGTAGACAGCTTGGGCTGCCTGTCGTGCGGATCGTGCGCGTCCGGATCGGCGCGCTTCGATTGAACAATTTGAAACCGCGCCAATGGCGGTATCTGACGAGGGAGGAAGTAGATGCGTTGAAAGGGAAAGAGGTGATGAAAAAAGCAAACCGCCGGTGAGGCGGTTTTGTTCTTTTCTGTCATTGCGAGCCGCAGGCGAAGCAATCTCCCGATCACGAGGAGACACTTGCACGCGGCGCATGGCGCCTGGGCCCACCGGAGGTGCAGGGGTTGCTTCGGCCGCCGCGCTTTGACTGCGTGCTACACGCTCCGCTCAGCGCGATTAACTTTGCCTGATATCCCAGAACTTGATCACGCTGTTTCCGAGCACTCTTTTGATCTCTTCCTTGTTGATCCCTTCCACCTTGAACGTGACGGTCCTGGAGTTGGCGTCCGGTCCCGCGAACATGCCAAAGGCGAGGAAATTGCCGCCGTTCTCGGCGATGGCTTTGGTCAGCTTTGCAAGCACGCCGGGTTTCTCCTCGATCTGGGCCGTGACGCGAGTTGCCTTTTGCCGGGCACCCATGAGTTCCAGCAAGACTTTGAAAAGATCGGTTTCGGTGATGATGCCGACCACTTTGCCTGAATCCAGCACAGGCAGCCCGCCGATCTTATTATCGGCCAGAATACGTGCGGCCTCCTCAATCGGCGTGTCCCTGTCCACCGTGATGACTTTTTTGCTCATCACCTGTTTTACCGTGACTTTGCTGATCAGATAATTCATCTCCCAGATGCTCAATGTGGTCACGGAGGAGGGGGAGGCGTTGAGAAGATCTCGTTCTGAGACGATCCCGATCAGCTTGCCATCCTTCATGACAGGCGCGCGGCGGATGCGCTCCCTTTTGAACATCGCCAGTGCCTCATTGATTGGCATCTCGGGCGAGACCGAAATTACCGGGCGCGACATTCTTTCACCGACAAACATATTAACCTCCAGATTCAAACAGGTGGCCTTAAGAGCCAGACCCGTTCTTGTGAAAATTGCTACAAGTGCATTATAAATGCGATGCCGAAAGGTGCTGTCACGGAACTAGAGTGAAAAAGATCATATTTTACCGATTGAGCGGTGTGATCCTAAAGGCCCAGATATGCCTCCCGTACATGTTGATCCTTAATCAGCTGGCGGGCAGAACCTTCCAGTCCGATTTTGCCTTCCATGATCACATACCCGTAGTCGCTGATGGCGAGTGCGGCCTGTACGTTCTGTTCTACCAGCAGGATGGTCAGGCCCTGTTCCCGCAGCTGTTTGAGGCTGTCGAATAGAGCCAGGACAAGCACAGGGGCAAGGCCGAGTGATAACTCATCGATGAACAGGATCGTCGGGTCCGCCATGATGCCGCGCGCGACCGCCAGCATTTGTTGTTCGCCGCCGCTCAGCGTGCCTGCCTTTTGGGTATGCCGCTCCTTCAGCCGTGGGAACATGGTGTAGACCCGTTCGAGATTTCGTATCAAATTCGGCCGGGCGCGCTGGTTGGAGGCCCCCATCTCCAGGTTCTCGTAAACGGTCATATCAGTGAACAATTGCCTGCCTTCCGGGACGAGCACGAGACCCATTTCTGCTTTCGTGTAGGCAGGCAGGTGGCTGACATCCTTTTCATCGAAAGTGATGCTCCCACTCCATGGCCGCATCAATCCGATCACGGTTCGCAGCAGGGTGGTTTTGCCCACGCCATTGCCGCCCACCAGACAGGTAAGCTTTCCCTTTTCGAGAGTTAGGCTCGAGCCCCACAGGATCTGTACCTCCCCATAGCCGGAGGTAATCTCGTTGATTTCCAGCAGTGCCATGTCTACGCCTCCTCCAGAAGTTGTTCTGCCAGCCGCGGATCGCCGAGATATGCCTCGATCACCTTTTCATTTTTTGAGATGGCCTCAGGATCCCCTTCGGCGATCTGTTCTCCGTAATCCAGGACAATGATCCGGTCGGAGACATTCATCACAGCCTTCATCACGTGCTCGATCATGATGATCGTGATGCCCTGCTCGCGGATCTTTAGCACAGTCTGCACCATGTTGTCGATCTCCGAGTGATTGAGCCCGGCCAGGACTTCATCCAGGAGCAGAAGATAGGGACGGGCGGCCAGCGCCCGCGCCATCTCGAGGCGCTTCTTCTCTGCAACATTCAGACTTCCAGCCAGTTGATCGGCTCTCGCTGCCAGCCCGATGAATTCCAGTACTTCGTCGGCGATCGCGGATGCGTTGCCCAGATCCTGGTTCTCGTGCCCGAAGCACGCGCCGACCATCACATTTTCCCGGACGGTAAGCTCGTTCAAGGGCTGGACGATCTGATGCGTGCGCGCCATCCCGAGGCGGGCATGCTCATAGGGTTTGGCGCGAGTAACATCCTTGTCACGGAAAATGACCCTTCCTTCTTCCGGAGGGTAGACGCCGTTGATCGTGTTGAAGAGAGTCGTCTTGCCCGCGCCGTTCGGACCGATCAGACCCAGGATCTGGCCCTCAGGCAGGTCGAATGTCACTCTGGTGAGGGCTTGCAGCCCGCCGAACCTCTTGGTGACTCCTTGTAATGAAAGCAGAATCGTCATGCCAGTACCCTCCTGATGGTTGGGACGCGGTGCCGCAGCCATCCAATCGCACCGGCCGGGATGAAAAGCACGATGATCAGAAGCAGTGCACCGGACACGGATAATTGAATATCCTTGAAGAAGTCACTCGTGACCAGAAAGCCGCGCATGCCCTGGTAGGCGAACGCGCCGAGGATGGGACCGAGCACGGTGCCCTGACCTCCCAGCATCACCATGACCAGTAGCTCGATAGAGGAATGCAGAGGGAAGGCGTCGTGCGGCTCGACATTTCCGTTCTTGAAGAAGAACAGGACGCCAATCATGCCGGGGATGATCGCGGAAAGTACATATGCCCAGGTTTTGGCATTGGGCGCGACAACACCCATGACCTCGGCGGCATCTTCGTTCTCGCGAATCGCCAGCAGCCCCAGGCCGAATTTTGACGTCCGGACAACGTAACTCAGCAGGATGGCCAGCAGGGCAAGGCCCGCGCCGATATAGAAGGAGGCCTGGAGGGCGCTGGCTGCGCCCCCATAGGCCTGGTACACACTGAAGTTGAGCGTGATTCCCGTGGGCCCGCCGAACAGATCGAAATTGTTAATGAAGGCCTTCATGGCTTCATTCACGCCGATCGTCGCCAGGGCGAAATAGGCGCCCCGCAAGCGCAGGATCGCTGTGCCGAGCAGGAAGGCCAGGATGCCGGAGGATAGACCGCCTGCCAGCATTGCGGGTCCCAAAGATAGATCCTGCTCCGTCAGGAGATAGAGACCAACATAGCCTCCAAAGCCATAGAAGACGATGTGGCCAAAGCTGACATAGCCTGTGTAGCCGAGCAAGATATTCAGACTGGACGCCAGCGCAATCGCCTTTAAGATAGTGAAGGCACTCTCACGGCTGGCGGGCCTACCTGTGACGATCGGCCATGTCACGAGAGCGGCGACCACCAGCACAGGGAGGACAATGCCACTAAATTGATGCCATCGTTTCATTTCTTTGCTCCGAACAGGCCGCTGGGACGTACCAGCAGGATGAGGACGAAGAGACCGAACTCGATCACCGGCACCCAGGAGGTTTCCATGAACGCCGGGATGATGCCCTCGAGAATTCCCAGGATCAGTCCGCCGAAAAGTGCGCCGACCGGGTTTCCCAGGCCCCCCAACACACCGATGACGAAGCTCTTCAATTCATAGCCCCCACCTGAGAGAATACTGAATGGAAAGAAGGTCGCGATCAGTGCGCCGGATACTGCCGCTAACATCGTGCCCAGACCGAACGAGAGCGCGAGGATGCGCGTGGAGGGAATGCCCATCAGCTCGGCCGCGGCGCGGTTGTTTGCAACCGCACGGATAAACTTTCCCGGCCGGGTCCTGTACAGAAACAGGTATAAGCCGCCTGTAAACAGCATGGCCACCAGGGCCGCGATCAGGCGAGTACCCAGCAGTGTGGCGGATCCTATCTTGAAGCCGCCCGCGTTGTAATCCACATTGTAGGGCGATGTCGTAAAGATGGCGGTACCCAGGCCGATGATGATCATATTTACGGAGAACGTCGCCAGCAAGGAGGACAGGTGCGGAGCATTGATCACACGATGGACAGCAATCGCGTAAATCAGGATGCCAATCAGTAATCCTAAGAGCGCGATGGGGATCAGGCCCGCATAAGGGTTGAGGCCGGTCCGCGAGAACAGGAAAAATGTACCGAACATTCCCAGGGCGATGATCGGGCCATGCGAGAGGTTGATAACGTTCATCACCCCCCAGATCAGCGTCAATCCCATCGCGGCCAGTCCATAGACAAACCCTAATAAGATGCCATCAGGTAG
>DASTFG010000096.1:0-9380 GCA_035708785.1 Anaerolineales bacterium | reverse complement strand
ACTGCCGCATAGAGCGTGTGCTGGTCACGTCCAGACCGTTGGTGGGCTCGTCCAGCAGCACATTGCGCGGGTCATGGATGAGGGCGCGGGCGATGTTCACCTTGAGCCGTTCCCCCGTAGAAAAGCCCTCCGTCTTGCGGTCGGCGATCGATTCCATGTCCAGCAGGGCGATCAAGTTATCGATCTGGCTTTCGAGGTGCCGGCCGTTCAGACCGTGCAGCCGCCCGAAGTAGCGAATGTTCTCGCGGGCCGTCAGGCGCGCATACAAGCCCTGTGCATCCGACAGCACGCCGATGCGCGACTGCACCTCGATCGGCGACTCCCGAATGTCGAACCCGTCGATGCGCGCAAAGCCGCTATCGGGTTCGAGGAGCGTATAAAGCATGCGGAGTGTGGTGCTTTTCCCTGCACCGTTCGGTCCCAGCAAGCCAGTGATCTGGCCATCGAAGGCAGAGAAAGAGATATCCTGAACAGCCTTCACCTGGCCGAAGGATTTGGAAAGTCCCTGAACTTCGATCATGGCTGGGGCCCGCTGAAATCCACAAAGAATGGCGGCGGCTCGACCCTTTCCACGCAGCCTGTATCCAGATCCGCGATGGAGGCGCGCTCTACGAAATCGTCCAGAATCTTGGCGGTACATTGACTGGCCGAATTGCCGTGGCCCATATCGTCGAAGACCAGGTGCAGACTGCTCCCCAGAGAGGGTGCGAGCCGCTCGGCATGCCGGGGTGGTGTGATCGGGTCCGCTTCACCGGATAGCATGAGGATCGGTACATCCGAATCGACCGGTGCGCGCACGATCTCCGCGGGATTCCCCTTGGGCCAGGCGGAACACACTTCGAGGAAGATGTGCACGGTATTCCCGAACAGGGCTTCTTCATCGTCCGGCGCGGAAACCAGTGGAGCATCCTCTGTGCAGGCGACCGCGTAGAACATGCCATCGTAGATGCCCGCGTCCACGAGATAAGCCTGTGAGATCAACGGCCCGTAATTCTCTTCCGTGTAGGCCTGGTGGATCGCCATGGGGAGCATGGCGATCAGATCGGGTGAATAGAGCGTATTGAAGATAATATTCGTGAAGGTGGCGCGGGTCACTTCCAGGTCGAGCGGCCTGCCGGTGACAGGGTGCGTAATCGTAACTTCGAGCGGCCCTGCCTCCAGCCGTTGCAGGATCGAGTCGAACTCGGCCCGCAGGCCGGGGAAGATCGTGCTGCAGGCTTCATCTGCCTCACAGCGCGCGAAGAACTGGTCCAGCGCCTCCTGTCCATCGCGGGCGGCATCCTGGTACAGGATGAATCCAGGGTCGACGACAGCATCCAGAATGATGCTTCTTACGCGCTCCGGATACAACTTCAAATATGTCAGCGCAGCCCGCGTCCCGTACGAAACGCCGAACAGATTGACTCTCTCATATCCCAGCAAAGAGCGCACCCGGTCGAGATCCTGCATGGCAATATCGGTCGTGTAAAAGCGCAGGTCGGCATCCAATCTCTCGGGACACGCTTGCAGCAACGCGATCAACCGGTCGTCTTCAAGAATCTCATCGGCAGCCGGGTCCAGACAACGAAGAGGATTGGATTCACCCGTGCCCCGCTGGTCTACCAGAACGATATCGCGCTGCTCATGGATTCGGAAGACCGTGGCGGAAAGCGCCGGAAACGTTTCGATGGCAGACTGGCCGGGTCCGCCTACGAGAATGAACAAAGGGTCGGGCTCCGGGCTGCGGGTGATGGCCGGTACAACGGCGATGCTGAGGGGAATCTGCCTGCCCTCGGGGTTAGAGGGATCCTCCGGAACCGCCAGCGAACCGCATTCAGCATCGACCTGAGTCTCGATCCGCGGTGAGGATAGGACACATTCTGTCAAAGTGATGCTTACTCGATCGCTGGCGGGCGCTCTCTGCGCTGAACAGCCAACGAGCAGAATGACCAAAATTATGTTAAACAGGAACTGGCTGCGCACTGCGAATATCCCTGGCGATGTAAGCATTCGCGTTATTATACGCCAGAGCGGGCTGGGTCCTGCTTCCACAGCTCACGCATCTCATCGCACGTTTCAAGCAATTCCTCCAGCCGGCCTTCGGCCTCGACGCGTCCGTCCTTGAGCACCAGGATGTGGTCTGCGCGTCGAAGAAGGGGACGGCGGTGAGAAACCACCAGGCAGGTCAAGCCATCCCGCGCGAAGATCCGCTCCCAGAGTTGCTGTTCGGTTTCGACATCGAGCGCAGACGAAAGATCGTCGAAGACGAGCAACTCCGGCTCACGGATGAACATGCGCGCCGCGGCCGCCCGCTGGGCCTGCCCGCCCGAGAGCTTGACTCCCCGCGCCCCGACCATCGTCTCTAGGTTGTTATCCAGCTCCCGGAGATCGCGGTCCATCACGGCGGACCTGCTGGCAATATAGATCTCTTCATCCGTGCGCGCGAGCCCGAGCAGGATGTTGTTTCTCAGCGTGTGGCTGAACAGCCGCGGAACTTGCGCCGTGTAGGCACAGCGCGGCGGGACCAAGAAATCACTGGGGGAGGAAACCCGCGTCCCGTTCCAGTAGATTTCGCCCGACTTCATGGGGAGCAGTCCGAGCAGGGTGCGCAGGAGGGTGGTCTTTCCCGAACCGATGCGCCCGGTGACCACCGTCAGCGTGCCGCGCTTCAGAGTCAAGTTGACAGCTTCAATGCCATTGGATGAATTGGGATAGTGAAAGGTCAGGCCAATGGCACTCAGATCAATAAGATGGTCCGAAGCGATCTTTGCCGGGTAGGTCACCTCAGGGAGAGGGCCGTCCAGGTCCACGCGGCTGTGCTCGACGAGCGCGTCCAACGGCGCGTTTTCCATCAGGCGATACATGCGCTGGACCGAGACATCCAGCTGTTTGTAGCGGGCGGCAAGCATACCGGCAAAGGTCGTCAGGTCGCTCATGCTCTGGAGGAGATAGACGAAGAGCGAAAAATCACCAAGCGTGAACGTGCCGGCGCGCATCGATTGCCCGACCAGGATGAGTATAACTCCGGTACCCAGTGTAGATGTATTGCGATAGAGGGAGCCCAGGACCTCATCGAACAACTTCTCGCGGACGGTCAGCTTGCGGCGCTCGTCGTTGAGTGTGTGAAAGTGATCGATCACATTCTTTTCGGCAGTGGCCACCTTGACGGCCTGCACCGCGCCGAAGAACTCGCCGATGAAGCCGGTCACATCCCCGGTTGCCTGGCGGGAGGCGCGCCGGTAATGCTCGATCCGGCGCGTTGCAAGGTTGGCAATCACTCCGACGATGAGCAGTGGTACGAGCGCCATTACCGTGATCTGCGGGCTGATCTGCATCATCAAGAGAATCGACGCGCCAATGATCATCAAACCGACCAGGATATCGTTGATCAGGATGACGAACAGCGGGATCTCGTTGACGTCGTTCTTGAAACGGCTGACCGCCTCCCCCGCGGAATCAGGCAGGGGCGAGGCTCCCGGTCGCCGGAGGATGTGCCTCAGGAGGTTCTTCCGCAGCAGCGTTGGGATATCCGCAAAGATGGGCACATCGGCATAGTAGAAGCCGTAGCTTGCGAGGACGCGTCCCAGCCAGGTCGCGATGGCAAATGCGGCGATGGCCCAGATCCCAAAGCGGAGGGGCGCCTCGCCGGTGATCATGTCGAAAAAGGCCTTGATAATCAGTGCCGGTGCGATCTGCCAGCAGAAGCGGATGAGCGCAACGGAGAGCAGATCGATGAACCACAACCAGGGCCGGAAGCGTAGCATCTCCCAGATCACGCGCCAGGCCGGGAGGGCAGGGATCTTGTGAGTAGATATTGTCTCAGCCATAATGAATTCCAGATTTCCAGGAAATCCAAAGTCTCGAGACCTTGGACTCCTTATGCTAATACCTCTTCCAGACCAGTCTGCAGCAACTGATAGAACCGCGAATTCACATCCACGGCCAACTGCCGGCGGTCTCCATATTCGCTGACTTGGCCGTTCTCGAGGATCATGATCTCGTCGGCACGGTGCACAGTATGCAGCCGGTGGGCAATGATGATCGCCGTACGGTCCTGCAGCAGCTTGTCGATGGCTCGTTCGAGCCGCGCTTCGGTGGCCGGATCGAGTCGTGAGGAGGCTTCATCCAAAATGACCAGACCTGGATTCCGTAGGAAGACGCGCGTGAACGCGAGCAGCTGCGCCTCCCCGGCGGATAATGAGCGGCTCCCGGTATCCAGTTCTGTATCCAAACCCCTCGGCAGAGAACGAATCCAATCGCCCAGTTCCAATTCTTCGAGGGTTCTCAGGATCTGTTCGTCGGAAATCGAACGGTCGAAAAAGGTCAGGTTCTCACGGATGCTGGCCCGGAATAACTGCACATCCTGTGTCACGATGGCAATGTTGCGCCGCAGCACCTCTAGGTGCGCGTCGCGCAGGTCCGCGCCATTGACGGTGATCCGCCCGTCTTTCGGGTCATACAGGCGAAAGATCAGACGCGCCAGCGTGGTCTTGCCGCTGCCTGTGCGGCCGAGCAGACCCAGCACACCTCCCGGCCGCAATTGAAAAGTGAGGCCATTGAGCACGGGATCGTTTCCATTATAGGCAAAGGTTACGTTATCAAAGGCGAGCGCCAGCGGGCGCGACGGGATCGCAACACCTTTTCCGTCCACCACTTCCGGCTGGAAATTACGGAACTCGGTGAGTCGTTCCACACAGGCGCCGATCGTCTGGAAGCTCTCGATCTCGTGGGTCATCGCCCAGAACGGTTCTTCCAGCAGGCTAATGTAATGCACGAACAGATACACCGTACCAATGGTCACCAGCCCGGCGGTATACAACCAGTATCCACTTGTGATCGCGAGCAATGTGCCCGTGGTGAGAGCAAGCCCCATCGCATTTTCGATGATCCAGCGCTTGAAATGCGCCTTGCGATTGTGCCCAAGGATCGTGCTCTGGTGCCGGAACAGTTCGCGGATGGAATAATCCACCGCGCCGCTGGAGCGGATGTCCTCTGTGCCTGCCAGTTGTTCTTCGATGAAACCATAGAGCTGCGCCTCCGCCTCGCGGCGGGCCCTCTGGTGTGGGATCGCGATATCTTTCAGACGACCCAGGATCCAAATCGTGGCGATCGCATAGACGGTAAAGCCAAGCCCGGCGCGCCAATCTTCGACGAATAGTGCAATCAGGATGCCGAGCAAGAGCAGGCCATTGCTCACCAGGTTCAAGGCGAATTGCGAGAAGAAAGTCGCCAGCTCGGTCACATCGCCGTCGATGCGTTCGATCAGCTCACCCGGGCTGTGGTCGTTGTGGAAGCGCATGTCGAGGTTGAGCGCATGCCAGGCCAGCTCGGCGCGCAGCGCGTTGGTGGCCGTCCAGGCGACATTTTCGCCCACATACGTAACGCTGACCGCAATGACCTGCTGAAGCAGTGCAACGCCGATAAAGGCCAGCGCGGTGTTGGTGAGAGTTCGCAGCGCCTCACCTGCGAGCGCAGAATCAATGAACGTTCGCATGATCTGCGGCGCGAAGATGCGCAGGCCGATGCTGCCAAACAGCAGGATGCTTAACAGAATGAACCGGCCTTTTTGGGGGCGGATATGTTGGGACAGGAGATCCCAGTAAGCTTTGAATGGGAGGTTCATCATTTATTCCAAGCGGATTCAAAGTCTCCAGACTTTGGGATCCCATGCAAAATAAAAAGCCACGGTGCGGAAGTGCACCGTGGCGAACGAGACAAAAGAAGACCGCTAGCGGTCAACAGGCGCACTCCGAGAAGGTATTCGGTTGTCATCACGTCCCGTATGGATCAATCGAACCATGGAATGCGCTCCTTTCTATGGATTTGAGACCAAGCGGAGTTTACATCATGGCGATAGGCATGTCAAGAAAATTCAGGACCGAACAGCGCCCTGGCGACCATCACGATCGAATGCTCGGCCTTGATTCCTACCCCCTGCTGGATCTGCATCCGGCAGGCCGCGCCGGTGGAGACGACCCCCTCCCAGCCTCCCCCAAATCCGATAGCAGAAGGTTGGCTGACATGTGAACTTTCCATGTCGGATTTGGGGGAGGTGCCCGACAGGGCGGTGGGGGTCCTTAACGCCGGAAACAGTTTCAATTCCCCAATCTTCATCGACAACGCATAATGCTCGGCTTCGTAGCCAAACGCCCCGGCCATGCCGCAGCAGCCAGCCTCCAAGAGCTCGATGTCATATCCGCAGGCGCGCAGGAGATCTACGGTCGCGGTTGTTCCGATTGGCAGCCCATCTGCCGCGAGGCCTTCGACGCGCTGGTGACAATGCGGGTGGAATTTTATCCTTTTAGAAAGTGTAGGTTCCATTCGGGATGCTTGCCCCAATTTGGCTACGCGCAAATTTTCAAATTCGGCTGAACGTACGAGAAACTCATCCAACAACCAGGCCCTGGAGATCCGCTGATGGACCTCTGCGGCGCGCTCGGGAAGCAGGTCAGCATAGTCATGCTTGAGAGTATAGATTTCCGGCGGTTCGATGCCGACAACCGGCGCCCCACCCGCGGGATCTGCCTGACGCAGCGCATCGAGCACCCGCATCCCATGACGCCGCGCCGCGTCGATGAACCCCTTTGATAAAAGTGATGCTCCTGCACCGAGAATCGGCAGGACATGGACATCGAAGCCAGACCCTGACAGGATATCCAGCGCGGCCTGCTCCGTCTCCGGCTCGATATAGCGGGCAAATGGATCGGAAAGAAAAATGATTTTTCGGTTGGGCGGATTGGCAACACCGCATGATTTGCCAAGCAAATCACGGCTCGGTGCAGGTGTCCGACTTACTCGCGTCTGTGCCCGTTTGAACACCGGGAATGGACGGTGCGGCGTGATCCCGAAAGTCCTCGCCACAAGATTCTTGATCGCAGGAACTTTCATGACGGCATTGGATATCGGGGCCAACGATGAGCCAAGGCCGGCCGCGATATGGAAATATCCAAAAACATAATCACGAAATTGCCGGCGATGGGTTTTGTAATACTCCTCCTGGAAGGCGAACTTCAGCCTGGGCATATCGACGCCGGAGGGACATTCCGCTGTGCAGCCTTTGCAGGCCAGGCAGAGGTCGAGGGCCTGGGCAACCCCATTTTCGATCTCCGATTGGCGATTTGCGATTATTTCTGGACTCGATATGAGTGCTCGCAGCAGATTCGCCCGCCCGCGCGTCGAGTGCATCTCCTCGCGGGTCGCCTGGAAGGAGGGGCACATCACGCCGGTGTTTTTCCTGCATAGACCCTGCCCGTTACATTGCTCGATCGCAACCGCCAGCCCGCCGCGGCTCGCGAACGAGAGATTCGAATTCCATGCCTGGACCTGATAATCGACGCCATAGCGCAGGTTCACATCCATCTTCCCGGCGTCGATGATCTTGCCCGGGTTGAGGAGATTGTGCGGATCCGCACCGCGCTTCAGCATACGCATCGCCTCCATCAACTCCGGGCCATACGTGCGCTCCAGGAACTCGGAGCGCGCCAGCCCGTCGCCGTGCTCGCTGCTCATCGCGCCGCCCAGACTCAGGGTCAGGGAAAGGATGGCCTCGCTGATCTCACGCAGATCCCTTACCCCCCGCTTCGTCTTCAGATCCAGGATCGGACGGATATGCAGACATCCCGCCGAGGCATGGGCATAGATCCCGCCCTCGGTTCCATGCGCGGACAAAATCCGCTCGACCTCGCGCACGAACTCGCCCAGCCGGTTTACCGGGATGGCGCAATCCTCGATGAACGCAACCGGCCGTGCGGACTGCGGGCGCGAATCCAGTAAACCGAGGCCCACTCTGCGGACGTTCCAGACGCGCGCTTGATCTGATTGGGATTCTGCTCTCGTCAGGATTTCACCGAGATCACGCGCCTTCTCTCTCAACACTGACGGCTCGTCGCCACTGAATTCGACCACCAGCAACGCTGCAGGATCGCCCAGCACCCACCCCATTTGCCGTGCATAGGCCGGCACGCTACGCGCCTGGCGGATAATAAAGCGGGGGATCAACTCCACGGCGGAGGGATGGTGCGCCAAGAGTCGCGGCACCTCATCGCATGCATCCGGAATGCTCTCATAAGACAATACTGCAATGATTGTATGCTTTGGCTTCGGAACAAGGTTGACCCTGGCCTGACGGATGACAGCCAGCGTGCCTTCACTACCGGCAAGCAGGGGTGCCAGGTTTAATGTCCCGGGTCTCAGGTTGGCAGGATAGCTCTCCCCCATCCATTGTGTGGGCCTGGACGGCGACCAGGGCAACAAATAATTCAGCCGATAGCCTGCCGAATTGCGCCAGGTTTTTGGAAAGTTTTCTGTGATCGCGTCCGCGTATCTCTCCCGGAGCTCGAATGCAGCCTTCGATAACGTCGACCTGCCGGTATCATCCCACGTCTCCAGGGAGCCATCCGACAGGATTACATCTGCTGAGAGCAGATGATCCGCACTCATACCGTACAGAATCGAATGCGCGCCGGTCGCGTTGTTTGCGATCACGCCGCCCATCGTGGCGCGGTCAGCGGAGGCGGGATCAGGGCCGTATTGCAGTCCATGTCTCGCAGCAGCTTGATTCAGTTTCGAAAGTACAACGCCGGGCTCGACGAGCGCATGGTGCTCTTCCGGATCGATCTCGACGATCTGGTCCAGCCAGCGCGAGCAATCCAGCACCAGGGCATCCCCGATCGCCTGCCCTGCCAGGCTGGTCCCCGCACCGCGCGGCAGGATCGGAATCTTGTATTTTGCTGCGAATTCCACCGCAGCCTGCAAGTCCTCGTGCGTTTTGGGTATGGCTACCGCTCTCGGCTCGATCTGGTAGATGGAGGCATCGGTGCTGTAGAGGAGACGGGTGGCCAGATCCTCACGAATCTCCCCCGTAAAACGCTTGCGAAGCTCGTTCATGGTATCAGGATGCAGCGGCATAACGTGATTCTAACTCAATCACCGTCCTGCTCAGTAAGCAGCTTTAGACCATCTCTTATTGAAATTAGCGAACAGACTGCTTGGCAACTGGAAAACCCTCCATTTCTTCGTTTATAGGTCTAAAAGGCAAATTTGAAACGATTCAAAGTGAACCAACCATGACCACCCTATCCGATCTTACAGCTCGTGAACTCGAGATTCTTCAACTGGTCCTTCAGGGCTACACCAACAAAGCGATCGCCGCGGAAATTTTCGTTTCCGAAAAGACTGTCGAGTTTCACCTGGACCATATCTACACCAAGATTGGCTTGCGAACACGGATGATGGCAGGGATCTGGGCACTCCAACAAGGCATATTCGTGGAAATCAGGGAGATCTCTCGCTAAATCGTTACGGAAGATCGATCCATGTTTAATCTTGGTCTATCGACCACCACCCTACAGACCCATGGATGTATTGGAAAATGACAGAAACAACCTACATTTATTCTGCTT